>JAAZDA010000147.1 GCA_012512995.1 Clostridiales bacterium
ATGAACATGAGCCCTGTGAAACACCCAGCTGCCCCTGCATATGACCATGCCGGTGCTCTTCCGCGTTTTCCGCTGACATCATCTCTCTCAAAACATGTGAGAATAAGGAAAAGTACGAATAGCAGGCAGCCACCCGATGTGTTCTCACTGCACCAGCCTGCTATGACTCCGAATAAAAAGATCAGTACAATACGAAAAGCACCTGCAACTGGTGATAACCTGTGTTCATTATTGTTGCTGATATCTCCTGTCAGAGGGTCGCTTCCGCGAGATTTTCGCACCATGAATCTCATAAAAGTCATAAATGACAATATTATCGTTGTCGTCCAGAGATAATTTGCAGCTCCCGTTTCCCACAGTACAGTCTGCGAAAAATCTACAGCTGCAAACCACATGAATAAAACAGCTGCAAGAAGGATCTTCCAGTCATACTTGTGTCTCTTTGATATATTCAGGTAAATAAGGATCGTGAGCCATGTAAAGGCAAGGCTGTTGCAGATCTTGAATACAATCGACGGAAGACTCAGAAATACCCTAAGCAGGAGATGCGCTACGGACCGTCCGTTCCATGACATATATTGGTTAAACTCCTGTATTAGCAGGTCATAGAAAGATGATGCTGTCCTTACTTCAGTTCCATACGTGAAATCATCTGTCATCATCGGGGTCGCGAAATTATATATAAAAGCCGTTATAAATATGATAAAGATGAGAATTCTGAACACCATTCGTTCACGTTTCTCTGATCCTGTAATATTTGCCATGCGGTCTGTATATGCTGCCTTCATTGTGTTTGTAATTCCCATTCTGAAATCGATATTTTTCTTATTCCGGAGCCTATTTTTCGCTCTGATCCCCGCGATTCTTAAGCTCTTCAAACTGCTCTCTTGTCACATAATTGAATTTCTTATTCTCGACTCTGTATATCTCATCGCAGCTTTCGAGAGTAGTCAGCCTGTGAGCGACAATGACAAGTGTCTTGCGTCCGTGGAGCTTTTCTATGGCATCCATTATCGCCTTCTCAGTGTCATTGTCGAGTGCGCTTGTAGCCTCATCAAATATCATTATCTGGGGATCATTATAAAGAGCCCTGGCGATACCTATACGCTGCCTCTGCCCGCCCGATATTCTGACTCCGCGTTCTCCTATGCCTGTATCAAGGCCATCAGGAAGTGATCGCACATATTCATCAAGCTGCGCTTCTTCAAGCACATGCCAGACTCTGTCGTCATTGATCATGCTCTCCTCTATACCGTAAGCGATATTATTCCTTATCGTGTCATCGAGCATGAACATCATCTGAGGAACATAACCAATATTTGCGTACCACCCCTCGAGATTGTCGGCGATATCAGTTTTGCCGTCCACTACTATCCTGCCGCACTGTGGTCTCAGCAGCCCCAGCAGGATATCGACAGTTGTTGATTTTCCTGCGCCTGAGGGACCGAGAAGTCCGATTGACTTACCAATCGGGATAGTCAGTGAGGTGTCTTTGAGAATATCCACATCCGTGTTCGGATATCTGTATGAGATATCATCAAGCTCTACCCCTTTCTCGAATTTTATCGGATGAATTTCTTCATTACTCTCATATCTGTTGTCAACATCAGATGACCTTGATGAAACAATGATATCCTCAACTGCGGAGAGGCTCGGCTCATAATAAGCTACATTGTTGAGCGCCTGTGCAATTCTGTTGGCGCTCGGCATTATTCTTATTGCGACCATGGCAAGGATCGCTATTCTTGCTATCATCGACGCTGCGTTGTCGCTGTCTCCGAGAAAAATACCGACCATCATCAGAACACCTATCATAGTGACAGTCTCTATTGAAAGTCTCGGCAGATTTGCTATTGAATTGTTCTGAGTCTGAATATCGGCAAGCTTCTGACCGCTCTTGTCATATTGATCGACAAAATACTTCTCGCGGTTAAGGACCTTTGTTTCCTTAATTCCGTTTATCGCCTGCATGAGCCACTTTGTGACAAGTGCATTATTGATATTGGCCTCATGACCATATCGTCTTGAGAGCGGACTTATCACAAGTTTATTTATGAGCAGGATCAGAAGAATGACCCCTATCATTATCACTGTCTTCATAGGGCTGAGGACCAGTGAGAGGATAACAAGTGCCACAAAGATTATGAGATCAGTGAAAAGCTGAAGATATGTTTTGACGAGATTATATACGCCATTGACGTCGCTCGCCACGTGTCTTATCGTGAGCGGCGTGCTCGAATCAAGGAAGAACTCGTAGTCGCGCCCGACGAAGTCCTTGAATACAGTGCGGGATGCCTGATACATTCCCTGATATACAAATTTGTTCTGCACATAATACATAAGATACAGATAAAGGTTCTTGACGATGTATACAATAATAAGTGCCAGTACCATCAGTTCCAGAAACTCTGTCACCGATTGAAGATGAAAAAAATTGTATACAGCGCTCATTTTACTGCTCTTAAGCACCGAATCAGGATCCATCGCTGTCTCTATGAGAGGAAGAATGAGAGACGTCCCTATAGTCTCAAGTGCGGCTCCGATGAGCATCATAAAGAACAGCCATACCATCTGATGGCGTTCTTTGGATGTAAGCACTTTGAGGACACGTTTATAAACTGCCGCCTCATTGACACGCTTAGTGCGGATTTCCTCATCTCTCTTTTCTTCTGCCTCTATCGTATCTTCTCTGCGCGAGGGCTGCGGCTGCGCTTCGGTATTATTCTCCATAAACAGATCTGTTCTCCGTTCGGTTTTTATTTATCAGTCCTGCGGAGTGCGGTTCTGCGCACCTGCAAGATTTGCGAATTTCGTGTATTGAGCCTGCCATGAAAGTTCTATTGTACCAATAGGACCGTTTCTTTGCTTTGCAACGTTGATCTCGGCAATGCCCTTCTTCTCTGTATCAGGGTTGTAGTAGTCATCGCGGTAAATGAACATGACGACATCGGCATCCTGCTCTATAGCTCCGGAATCACGGAGGTCTGAAAGCATGGGACGTCTGTTTGGCCTTGATTCCACTGCACGTGAGAGCTGCGAGAGTGCAACTATAGGTACTCCTATCTCACGGGCCAGTGATTTGAGTGATCTTGAAATCTCTGATATCTCCTGCTGCCTCGAATCAGCTCCGCCTGACTTTGCACTGTTCATGAGCTGCAGGTAATCGATAAACACCATTTCAAGACCGTTCTGGCTCTTGTACTTGCGGCACTTTGTCCGAAGTTCAGGCACTGTTATTCCAGGGGTGTCATCGATTATAAGTTTGCTCTCTGCAATATCCCCGGCCTTGTTGATGAGCTCCTGCCACTCCGCCTCGTTGAGATCACCGGTCCGCATCTTCTGCGCGTCCACATGTGATTCCATAGCAAAAAGTCTGTTGACAAGCTGTTCCTTGCTCATTTCAAGCGAGAAGATCGCAACACATCTATGATCATGAAATGCTGCATACTCTGCAATGTTGAGGGCAAAAGCTGTTTTGCCCATTGAAGGTCTTGCAGCTATCAGTATAAGATCTGCCGGCTGAAGTCCCGCAGTCCTGCTGTCAAGATCGTCAAAACCTGTGGCAATACCGGTAACCAGGCTTTTATTGCGGGAAGCTTCCTCGATCTTGTCCATAGCTGTCATAACTATAGTACTTATGGGTGTAAACTCACCGGATGTCCTTCTCTGGGAAATGTCGAAGACCTTTTTCTCTGCATTATCAAGAATAACATCCAGATCATCCTTTTCAGCATAACAGCTTCCGGCTATATCTTCCCCGGCACGTATCATTCTTCTGAGTACAGCCTTGTTGGCAACTATATCGGCATATGATCTTATGTTCGCAGCAGTAGGCACGACATTAACAAGTGCCGTAAGATATTCCGCACTGTAGTACTCAGGCGGCAGGTTTTTCTCCTGCAGTTTTGCCTGAAGAGTCACGACATCAATATCTATATTTTTGCTGCACAGTTCGACTATGCTCGAAAAGATCGCGCCGTACTGCTTAGAATAAAAATCATCCTCAGTGAGCAGTTCCGTCGCGACTTCTATAGCCTCTGAATCAATGATCATCGATCCGAGGACTGACTGCTCAGCTTCGAGGCTGTGCGGCATTACCCTCCGGATCTGTTGTTCTTCATCAGGCATATTATTATTTCTCCTGTACCGAAATATACAGTCTTCCTGTCACCTGCGGATGAAGTTTTATCGGGACTTCCCGCATTCCAAATGTTTTGATCGGCTCATCAAGGACGATCTTCTTCTTGTCGAGATCAAGGTCATGCTGCTTTTTTGCGGCCTCTGCTATCTCTTTACTGCTTATCGATCCGAAAGCCTTATCTCCCTCGCCCTTCTTCATATAGACGACTATCTTGAGACTCTCAAGCTTTTTGGCCAGTTCCTGCGCATCAGAAAGTTTACCTGCCGCGACCTTATCCTCATGCATTTTCCTGAGTTTCAGATCATTTTTGTTCTTGTCTGTGGATTCTACCGCAAGCCCCTTGGGAAGCAGTGCATTTCTCGCATATCCGTCTGAAACATTTACTACATCTCCCTCTTTCCCGAGCGGTTTAACATCTTTTAAAAGAATGAGTTTCATTTGTCTGATCCTTTCATGAAATTATTTTTACAGTTCACCTTCTGCGATCATATCATCTATCGTTTTCTTGAGGATCCCTATCGCCTCAGGTATCGTGACATCATCCATCTGGCAGCCCGCGATATTCATGTGACCGCCGCCGCCGAGCCTCTCCATGACAAGCTGTACATTCACCTCGTCTATTGACCTGGCGCTGATAAATATCTGATTCTGATAATCTGTCAGGATAAAGCTTGCTTTGACCCCTTTGATATTCAGGAGTTCATTAGCTGCCTGAGCTCCTATTATAGTAGGGCTTTCGACTTCCTGATTTGTACATGTAGATATGGCAAAACTTCCGCGGTATATCTCAGCCTGTGATACTGTGTCGGCCTTGGTCTTGTATTCAAGAGCGTCCTCACGGAAAAGCTTTCTGACTCTTGTCACATCCGCGCCGTTCCTTCTGAGGAATGCCGCAGCCTCAAATGTTCTGACGCCCGTCTTGCTGCTGAAATTATTCGTATCGATAACTATGCCGGAATACATGGCATCCGCCTCTTCCTGACGGATATGTATGCTCTCTCCTATATACTGAAGTATCTCCGAGACCATCTCGCAGGTGCTGGACGCATAAGCTTCGACATATGACAATGTCGCGTTCTCTATGACTTCAGTGCCCTGCCTGTGATGGTCAAGCACCACTGTCGACTGACAAAGCTTAAGAAGTTCCGGACATTCTGTGATACTGGGCTTATTAACATCTACGACGATCAGCGCTGAATTTCCAGTCGCATTATCAATCGCCTGCTGCCCTGTGTAGAAAAGATCATCTTCATATTCAGGATTATTTCTGAACATCGAAATGACCGGTTTCAGGGAATTCGTGACTTCATTTATTACTATGTGCGACTCTTTGTGAAGAGTTTTGGCTATGCGATATATACCGATAGATGCGCCAAAACTGTCGACATCCCCGATCCTGTGTCCCATTATCAGCACTTTATCCCTGGAAGAAATGATTTCCTTGAGTGCCTGTGCCTTTACACGCGCTTTGACTCTCGTGCTCTTTTCTACCTGTTGAGTCTTGCCGCCGTAATACATTGTGTTATCCGGAGTCTTGATCACAG
>JAAZDA010000148.1 GCA_012512995.1 Clostridiales bacterium
CACTGATTCACCCAGAGTTCTCGCTTCGTTCACGCTTCCTTTCAGCAACACTGAGACGGCCGGCGGGAGTAACATAAACGCATCCAGGGCGTGCAGGTTCATCAATGGCGTTGTGGTCGAGCCGGGCGAAGAATTCTCATATAATGAAGCACTTGGCCAGCGCACCACGGAAAACGGATACGTGAGCGGAACGGCTTACGCGGGCGGGAGCGTTGTGCAGCAGACAGGCGGCGGAATCTGCAAAATCTCGACGATGCTTTACAATCTCTGCCTGATCTCAGGAATGGAAGTCACTGAGAGATGGCCGCATACCATGCTTGTGGAGTACGTGCCTGGAGGCCTTGATGCGGCGGTCGCCTGGGGCTACGAGGATTTCAGATTTGTGAATTCGCTCGATGTTCCGATCAGGATAGAAGCCAGGAGAAACGTGACTGATAAAACATTCACCGTGAAATTCGTTGCGGTCAGAAGAATCAGAGCGACTGATCCTGACAATAATGATGACGCGGCAGACTCATCCACAGCAACAGATGCTGGAAATATCGACTTTTCGGGCACATCAGATTATACTGAAGAGCATGAGGAAGCGGCAGGCGCTAATGACGGCGCAGGCGCGCTTACATACTACCCCGAGTCAAAACAAATTAATGATTATCATTTCAAAACATATCTTGGAATTTTCGATTCTAACTATGTAAAGATCGGGACAGTTTATATCGGAACGTCCACATATTACGGAACGGGACAGTCATAATTTCAGGCATACCAAAGGCAGGGAGGTCTTTATGGGCGGATTTTTCGGATCAGCACTACATCAGGATTGCGGTTTTGATATTTTTTACGGTACAGATTATCATTCACATCTCGGGACCAGACGCGCGGGACTGGTGACATATGATGTTGAGAAAGGCTTCAACCGCGCGATCCACAACATAGAGACAACAAATTTCAGACCCAAGTTCGATAAAGACATTCTGGAAATGAGCGGAAACATTGGAATCGGCTGCATCTCCGATTATGAGCCGCAGCCGCTGATGGTTCGCTCGCACCTTGGAACATATGCTATTTCGACGGTATGCAGAATCAACAATATTGACGAAATCACAAAACTGATTTTTGCAAATGGAAACTCGCATTTTCTGGAGATGAGCGGCGGAGACATCAATCCGACCGAGCTTGTCGCGGCTGTCATAAATCAGAAAGACACGCTCGTTGAAGGCATCAGATATGCACAGGAAATCGTCAAAGGTTCGCTGACACTCCTTGTTATGACGAAAGACGGAATCTACGCCGCACGTGACCGCTACGGCAGGACGCCGGTCGAAATAGGCCGCAAAGTCAGCGACAGTCTGAACGACGCGACCAACCACATACCGAGTTTTGACGAAAATGGAAATGAGAAGGACGGCGATGCAAACGCGGGTGACACGACAGCAGTCAAAACAAGTGATGCCCCGGCCGGGAATACGCTTGGATACTGCGTTTGTTTTGAAAATTTCTCGTATCTGAACCTTGGATATGTGCCGTACCGCGAGCTCGGCCCGGGCGAGATCGATTTTATCACGCCTGACGGGGTCGAAATGGTCGCACCAGCGTATAAAGAGATGAAGATCTGCACATTCCTGTGGATATATTACGGTTTTCCGGCGTCGACATATGAAGGCCGCAACGTCGAGCAGACGCGCTACAACTGCGGCGCGGAGCTCGCAAGACGAGATATGATGTGCGGCGATTCTGAAGCTGATATTGTCGCGGGCGTTCCGGATTCGGGCGTCGCGCACGCAATCGGATACTCGAATGCTTCGGGCGTGCCGTATTCACGACCTTTCGTCAAGTACACGCCGACCTGGCCGCGCTCATTCATGCCGACGATCCAGAGCCGCCGCAACCTGATTGCGAAGATGAAGCTGATTCCGATCCACGAACTGATCGCGAACCGCCGCCTGCTGCTTATCGACGACTCGATCGTCCGCGGCACACAGCTTCGCGAAACCACGGAATACCTTTACAAGTCCGGGGCAAAACAAGTTCATATCCGGCCGGCATGTCCACCGCTCGTGTATGGTTGCAAATACCTGAATTTCTCGCGCTCTAACTCCGAGAAGGAGCTGATCACGCGCAGGATGATAGAGAAATTGGAAGGAACTGCTGAGCCATCACAGGCAAAACTCGAGGCATACAGCAATCCTGATTCGGCGGAATACAGCGCAATGACGGAAGAAATAAGAAAAGAACTTGGTTTTGACTCGCTAAGGTATCACAGACTTGATGATATGATAGATGCAGTTGGAATAGAAAGATGCAAACTTTGCACGTACTGTTGGGACGGCAATGCATAAAATGTTGCGTAGCAACATTTTTGCATACGAGGTTGCTGCGCAACCTCGGGGTGTAACTACCAACCTCGGCGGGTAACGGCATGCGTGAAACGCATTTATGCATACGAGGTTGCAAGGTCAACCACATAGATTATTATTAGAATTACGATTACGAGGTTGACCAAAGCAACCTCGGGGTCATATGAGGAGGCAATTTCATGAAGTATATTGATATGCATAGTGACACGATTTCGGAG
>JAAZDA010000149.1 GCA_012512995.1 Clostridiales bacterium
CACTGTAATAGTCGTCGAGCATGATGAGGACACGATGCGCGCGGCTGACTATATAGTGGATATCGGCCCAGGGGCCGGATCTGAAGGCGGCGAGGTCGTCGCGACAGGAACGGCCGAAGAGATCATGAAAGTGCCTGAATCCATAACCGGGCAGTATCTTTCGGGTAAACTCAGCATCCCGGTGCCAACAGTCAGGAAGAAGGCATCCGGATGGATCACGGTCCACGGCGCGGCTGTAAACAATCTCAAGCATGTTGACGTCGATTTTCCCCTCGGTGTCATGACGGTCGTCACGGGAGTCTCAGGCTCAGGTAAGAGCTCACTCGTGAACGAAGTCCTGTACAAGACTCTTGCGCGTGACCTCAACCGTGCACATGTAATACCGGGCAAGAGCGACGGAGTCACAGGCCTTGAGCAGCTCGACAAGGTCATCAATATTGATCAGTCTCCTATAGGCAGGACACCCAGATCGAACCCGGCGACATATACCGGTGTCTTCGACATGATAAGGGATCTTTTTGCAGGGACGAACGACGCGAAGGCCAGAGGCTACAGCAAAGGGAGATTCAGTTTTAACGTAAAAGGCGGCAGATGCGAAGCCTGCGGCGGAGATGGGATAATAAAGATCGAGATGCACTTCCTGCCTGATGTCTATGTGCCATGCGAGGTCTGTCATGGGAAACGTTACAACCGCGAAACGCTGGAAGTGAAATATAAGGGCAAGAGCATTTATGATGTTCTTGATATGACGATAGAGGAAGCGGCGAAGTTCTTTGAGAACGTTCCGTCGATCCAGAACAAGATCATGACTATGTGCGATGTGGGGCTGGGCTATGTAAAACTCGGTCAGCCTTCGACAGAACTCTCAGGCGGCGAGGCACAGCGCATAAAGCTCGCGGCTGAACTCTCAAGGAAGAGCACCGGCAAAACAATCTATATCCTCGATGAACCGACGACCGGTCTGCATTTTGCGGATGTTGATAAACTTGTTAAAATATTGCAGAGATTGACGGACAGCGGTAATACAGTTGTTGTGATCGAACACAACCTGGATGTCATAAAATGTGCTGATTATATCATTGATATAGGACCTGAAGGCGGGGACGCAGGCGGAACTGTAATTGCCAGAGGAACACCTGAGGAAATAGCGAAGTGTCACGACTCGTATACCGGATATTATGTCAATAAGATGCTGCAAACAAGTAAATGACATTGCAATACCGGCCTTTGTTAGTTTATAATCTAATTTACTGCAGGCATCCCGGAGAGAGGCACGGTGCCATTTGTCCAGCGCCCGCAGGCTTTGAAAGGTCAATGAAAGAGGCTGCAGATGTCATTTACAGATATAGGGATAGATCTGGGCACAGCGAGTGTCCTTGTATATATACGTGGTAAGGGTGTTGTTCTCAAAGAGCCTTCAGTTGTCGCATTCGACAGGGACTCCAACAAGATAAAAGCTATAGGCGAGGACGCAAGACTTATGCTCGGAAGGACACCAGGCAATATTGTTGCTGTCCGTCCGCTCCGTCAGGGCGTTATTTCTGATTACACCGTTACAGAAAAGATGATGAAGTACTTCATACAGAAGGCGATCGGCAAGAGAACGTTCCGCAGACCGCGAATAGCTGTCTGTGTTCCGAGTCAGGTCACTGAGGTCGAGAAGAAGGCCGTTGAGGATGCTACATTCCAGGCCGGAGCAAGAGAAGTCTACATAATCGAGGAACCCATAGCTGCTGCGATCGGCGCAGGTATTGATATTTCAAGGCCCTGCGGCAACATGATCGTAGATATAGGCGGCGGCACGACAGACATAGCCGTGATATCACTCGGCGGTACAGTTGTTTCGACTTCTATAAAGGTCGCGGGAGATGATTTCGACGACGCGATCGTGAGATATATGCGCAAGAAGTACAACCTGCTCGTCGGCGAGAGAACGGCTGAGGACATAAAGATAACGATCGGATGCTGCTATCCTCTTCCGGATCCTGAGTTCATGGAGGTTCGCGGGCGCAACCTTGTGACAGGTCTTCCAAGAACGATCCAGGTGTCATCAGAAGAAACAGAGGAAGCTCTCAAGGAGCCGACTAACCAGATAGTAGAAGCGATACATGGTGTTCTGGAGAAGACACCTCCTGAGCTCGCAGCGGATATTTCGGACCGCGGTATTGTCCTTACGGGAGGCGGAAGCCTTCTCAAGGGACTCGAGGAGCTCATTTCGTCCAAGACAGGTATCAATACTGTTACTGCAGAAGAACCCATGACGGCAGTCGCTATCGGCACGGGCAAGTATGTCGAGTTCCTTTCTGACAGGGGCGGCAACACAGAAATCTGATCTATATTGCAGATCTGCCGGGCGGGCAGTCCATGCGGACAGTCCGCCTGACTCTATTTCCCACATAACGGAGCACTTTGCTCCATTCACAAGCTTAAGCCACATTCGCAGCCACGCTGTTTATCACTTCGGAATTCAAGGCAAATGGAAGAAATCAAAGGTTACGTCACAAACATAATCTATCGAAATGAACAGAATCTCTATACTGTTTTTGAGCTCGAAACGCCAGATGGGACTACGTCGGTGACGGGGCACCCTGCCTCGCTCAGTGTCGGAGATGCACTTGTCATGACCGGAGAGTTCAGGACGCATGCCATATACGGCGATCAGTTCGTAATGGACACCATGCGGGAGTGTCCGCCCGAGGGCGCTGTAGCGATCCAGCATTATCTGGGGTCAGGCGCGATAAAGGGGATAGGCGAGGCACTTGCGGCAAGGATAGTAAAACGATTTGGTGATGAAACGCTCAAGGTATGTGAGGAACAGCCGGAGAGGCTCGCCGAAGTAAAAGGCATAAGCGACAATAAGGCACGCGAGATAGCAGCCCAGATGAGTGAGAAGAAAGATCTCAGGGATGCCATATTATTCCTTCAGAAATACGGGATATCAAATCGTTTTGCCGTGAAGATCTGGCAGCAGTATGGAATGCAGATGTATTCAGTGATGAAGGAGAATCCGTACAGGCTTGCTGATGATATACATGGAATAGGCTTTGCCAGAGCTGACGAAATAGCCGCCAAAGCCGGAATACGCGCAGACTCTGATCACAGGATCCGGTCCGGGATATTGTATGTTCTGTCAGAAGCAATGGGAGACGGGAGCAGTTACCTTCCTGAGAACGAGTTGATAAAGCGCGCCATGGCGCTGCTGGATCTTCCGGTCGAATCCATTCAGATCCAGATCGGGAATCTCGCTATGGAAAGAAAGGTCCGTGTGCTCGATCATGACGGAGAGAAACAGGTCTATTCCGGGCGGAATTACAGTGAAGAACAGCAGATAGCCGGGATGCTCCACGACCTTGACAGCGAAACGCCGCGCGGTGCGTGGACGATGGCTGAGACGGACGCAAGGATAAGGGATCTTGAGGAAAGAGAGAAGATCGAACTGGACGATCTGCAGAAAAAGGCGGTAAAACTTGCAGCTGATAATTCTGTGCTGCTGATAACGGGCGGCCCGGGAACCGGTAAGACCACGACGATAAATACAATAATCAGATTTTTCATCGCTGAGGATCAGAACGTGCTGCTCTGTGCGCCGACAGGGCGTGCGGCAAAACGTATGACTGAGGCCACAGGATATGAATCAAGGACCATACACAGACTGCTCGGCGTGCATGCCATGAATACCGGGAGTGATGACCCGACTGCGGTAAAGGATTCTGACTCGGGAAATATCGAGTTCACCCGCGCGGTATTTGAAAAAGGAAAAGATGATCAGCTCGATGCGGATGTGATCATCGTCGATGAGATGTCTATGGTCGACATGCATATTTTCAAAGCGCTGCTCCTTGCGATCGAACCGGGGACAAGGCTCATTATGGTGGGCGATGTTAATCAGCTGCCGAGTGTCGGCCCGGGCAAGGTGCTGCAGGATCTCCTTAAGTCATATGCATTTCACAGTATCGTGCTGGAGAAGATATTCCGTCAGGCGTCAGAGAGCGACATCGTCATGAACGCACATTATATAAACGACGGGAAACAGATAAAGCTCGACAATAAGAGCCGTGATTTCTTCTTCCTGGAGCGGGATAATGTGCAGGTCATATATAAGCACATAGTACAGCTGATCCGAGATAAGCTTCCTCGTTATGTGGGCTGCAGTACCCAGGACATACAGGTCCTGACACCGATGAGAAAGGGGCTGCTTGGAGTCACAAAGCTGAATGAAATCCTGCAGATAACACTAAATCCGCGGGATCCCGGCAAAAAGGAATACAGTTCAGGAGACACCACCTTCCGCGTGGGTGATAAGGTGATGCAGATCCGCAACAATTACCAGATCGAATGGGAAGTCCGCGGCAAATATGGAATTCCCGTGGATAAAGGGCAGGGGGTCTTCAACGGAGATTTCGGCATGGTGACCGCCATCGATAAAGCAGCAGAAAAACTTACAGTTTGTTTTGACGAGGACAGATCTGTAGACTATCCGTTCTCATCGCTTGGTGAACTTGAACTGGCATACGCCGTCACCGTACACAAATCCCAGGGCTCTGAATACCCGGCGGTCATCATACCGATCCTTTCGGGACCGCCCGCACTTTTTAACAGGAATCTGCTGTACACTGCGGTCACAAGAGCAAAAATGTGTGTGGTGATACTCGGCAGCCGTGACGCAGTGATGACGATGATCGACAACACCAGTCAGAACAAACGTTACACCGGACTTGAGGATAGAATACGTGAGATTACGGATCAGAGCGTCGAATCTATATGACATTTTGTACCCGCGCAGATGCCCTGTATGTGACAGACCGGTGAAGCCCGCAGGAAAACTCATATGCGCAGAATGTGAAGGGATACCGGAGCGGATTGAAGGAGCGACATGCAGAAAATGCGGCAAGATGCTGCCGGATGGGACTGCGGTCTACTGCAGTGATTGTGCCGGGATAAGTCACGTCTACAGGCAGGGCGCAGCCGTGTTCACATACAGATCCATATCCGGAGCGGTTTTCAGATTCAAGTACAGCGGGAGAAGGGAATACGCTGAGTATTTTGCGCGCGAAATGGCAGAAGTCCTGATGTACAGGATTAAAAATGACTTCAGGGTAAGACCTGACATGCTGGTTCCGGTCCCGCTCCATACGTCAAGGATGCGTGGAAGAGGCTACAATCAGTCCGCGCTCATGGCAGCGGGAATATCAAAGGTGACTGGCATACCACTGCGGGAGGACGTCCTGACGCGCACCGAAAATACGGCTCCAATGAAGAATATGAGCGTTTCAGACAGGCAGAATAATCTCAAAAACGCTTTTCATGCATGTCCGTTTGATGTAAAATTGAAAACGATCATAGTTATTGATGACATCTACACGACTGGGGCGACGATCGATGCATGCGCAGCTGAGTTGTACCGTGCAGGAGCCGCCTTTGTTTTTTTTATGACACTTGCTATCGGCACACAGGGCGAAACGGATAAGAATGCTTAATGAAGATAAGATCCGTATAATGACCAGAATGGCCATGTACGAAAAAAATGAGGGAAAGCGCGACTCAAAGACAGACGCCTGGTTCAAGGGAGATTATATCTCCAAGGCGTTGCTCGGGTCTTTCATAACAGGCACAATTGCGTTTGTCATTTTTTTTATGATATATGCACTTGACAGTGTGGAAGAACTTATGCTGACTCTGTACAGCATGGATGTTATCGCACTGGTGAGCCGTGTTGGTCTTGTATACATTATATTCATGGCTTGTTTTGAAGTGATCACATGGGTGGTTTATTCCGTCAGGTATGATAAAGCACAAAAGGGACTGCGCCGGTATTATAAAGACGTTAAGCGTCTGACGGATGAGTATGGGGGAAAGGACAACGACAGGATATGACGACATTACTTGAAATCAGAGAGAGTATCCGTGGAATATACGGCAGGTATTCTCAGTACATTATCATGGCGTCGAAATTCTTTTTGTCGCTGATCGCCCTGAACATAGTGAACAGCAGGGTAGGATATTTTGAATCGATAAGCGGCGTACTTCCGACGGTCATTATCGCGATATTCTGTGCAGTGCTCCCTGCAAATGGAATCTGTGCTGTAATGGCGGCTGTCATACTCGCCCAACTCTATCATCTTTCACTTGCGTCTTTTCTCCTCGGACTTGTCGTATTCCTTCTGATGTTCCTGTTATATTTCCGCTTTTCTCCGGGGGACAGCATACTGATCATACTTACTCCGATATGCTGCAATCTTGGAATCCCTTATGTCGTCCCGCTCGCGGGAGGGCTGCTCCTTGGACCTGCATCAGCACTTTCAGTGGCGATTGGGCTCATAGTGCACTATCTCATTGTTTTTATAAGCGGCAATGCAGCATCTCTTGGCAATATCACAACGGACAATATCGCAGAATCATTTCAGTTCATAATGAACGGTGTATTCGGAAACCGGACAATGCTAGTAATGATTGTCGCGGCTGCAGCAAGTCTCATACTTGTTTACTATTTCCGCAGGATGCGCATAATGTATGCATGGAGCGTGGCAATCGCAGTGGGAGCTGTTTCACAGCTCATCATCCTCCTCATCGGGGATGTTGTCTATGACACCAACCTTTCGATCGGACTTGTTTTCCTTGGAATGATCGCGTAAGCGGTTATATGCGTGGTGCTTAACTTTATGTTCTTCAACCTTGATTATTCAAGGACTGAGCAGCTTCAGTATGAAGATGATGATTATTACTATTATGTGAAAGCAATCCCCAAGGTCTCGGTGATGACAAGGGAGCGCACAGTCAAAACAATCAATCGCGCGACAGGCTCAGATGGAGGATCCAGATACTCTGAAAGAAGAGATGATTACGGATATGACGACCGCGGTATGCAGGCCAGGCAGATAGATGATTACGGGAATGGCAGAGATCAGTATGACGATTATGAGGACGATGACGATGCCGGATCAGCTGAACCTTCGCAGCAACGGGATGATGATCAGTTCATAGATGACCGCGGGACAGAGGACTTCAGACAGTTTGGAGAGGATGATCTCTTCACGGGCAGCAGGAAACAGTAAGGTAAAAGATTAAGATAAAACAGCCAGGACAGACCGGCAGGGAACAGGGAAACGAATGCAGGGCATTACAACGACATTTCAGAGCTTTCTGACAAATCTTCATATGCCGAGTGTGCGATGGACAGATATCGTTGAGATTCTGATCATAGCGTTTATCCTGTACCATATTCTGCTCTGGTTCAGAAATACCAGAGCATGGGCACTGATGAAGGGTGTTCTCATCATTCTCCTCTTTGTCCTTCTGGCAGCAGTTTTCAATATGACCACGATCCTGTGGCTGGTTCAGAACGTCACCGGAATTGCGGTAATGGCACTTGTAGTCATACTTCAGCCTGAGCTCAGGACAGCACTTGAGGAACTCGGGCAGAAGAATCTCATATCATCTTTCTTTTCGACAGACTCATCCCGTGGTGGAACATATGAAGGATTCACCGATCACACGATCAATGAGATCATGCGTTCCTGCACTGAGATGGCCAAGGTACACACCGGAGCTCTTATCGTTATTGAGAACAAAACGCCTCTTCAGGAATACGTCCGCACAGGGATTGATATCGACGCAGTCGTCAGCAGCCAGCTGCTGATCAATATTTTTGAGAAGAATACGCCGCTCCATGACGGGGCCGTTATTATCCGCGGCAATCGCGTGATCTCAGCGACCTGTTATCTTCCGCTTTCAGAAAACAAACTTGATAAAGACCTGGGAACCAGACATCGCGCAGGTGTCGGGCTTTCAGAAGTTTCTGATTCACTGACCATAATAGTGTCAGAGGAAACCGGAAATATCTCTGTTGCATACAGAGGAAAACTGACGCGTGCTCTCCAATACGGTGAACTCAAGGACAGGCTCAAACAGTTCCAGAGTATGATGGTGCCGGGAAGACGTTCGTTCAGAGCAAAGAACAAAAAGGAGAACGATGAAGGGGCAAAAGAGACCAGGGATACTGAATAACATAGGCCTCCGCATAGGTGCTTTGATTGCGGCCGTGATCATCTGGTTCCTTGTTACTGATATCAACGACCCGGTGACCAAGGTGCAGTTTGATAACATCTCGGTCAAGCTGTTAAACACGAGCACGATAACAGATGCAGGGCAGGTATACAC
>JAAZDA010000012.1 GCA_012512995.1 Clostridiales bacterium
GGCTTCGAGTGCCTTGGCGGTGAGGGCCTCGACATCTGGCTTAGCTGGTGCGTCTTTCTTCACCGGCTTTTCGGTGCGGCCGACGGTCATTTCATCCAGCGTATTCTTGCGGAACAGAAGCGATAGCACAATGACCATTGCAAGGTCAAGAATCATCTTATACTTGAAAGAGTTCTTTGTTTTGTTCATATTGACTCCTTTAGTCATTTAGACATTATGTCTGATTGATATATCGTAATATACAAATGTGAATTTTTCGTGCCCTGAGAAAGGAAAATCGGTGAAGTTAAGCTAATGTTCACAGGTAAACCAGGTACTGCTGGCTCGCCAAGATTTGCCAGATTGCATCTTTACCATCGAATGATGGTGTACCTCGCGTTTCGCGGGTAACACGTTAATTCAAACACTCCAATAGAACTTTTTGAACCTAAAGAAAACTGTGAACAGTAACGGCCCCGGAATGTCAGCGCATTTGACTTGTCAGAGCGCTTTGCGCTCATATTCAAGCCGGGGCAGCGGCAGTCCGGGAGGTCGAGACGTCGAAAAGAAAAAGTGGCCTTCCGGGAGGCCGTGACGCCGGGTTACTGTTCACAGGCTCCAAGACTTAAGTGCCTGTGAACAGTTATGAAATCCATACCCGGGTCTTGTTGTACTTTCAAAATATGGAGAAAAGGCGGATAATAAGGTCAAATGCATAGCATTTGACCTGAGAGGTTGGCGGAGCCAACCTCTGGGGTGTAATCGGGCGCATTGTATAAGGTCAAATGCAGAGCATTTGACCTGCGAGGTTGCAAAAGCAACCTCGAGCCATTAGCAACTCCCGAAGAACGGTCGTTGCATAAGGCTAAGGTCAAATGCAGAGCATTTGACCCCAGAGGATAATAATATGATCAGTGATCTTAGCAAAGATGAGAGATATCAACTGGAGCTGTACAGGTCGGCAAGTCTTGAGGGCGTGTGCACGCTTTTGCTTGACAATGAGCTGACTTTCGTTTACGGGAATGATCTTTTTTATAAACTGCATGGCTGCACAGGCAAAGACGATATGACGGGCAGAGCCTGTATGGATTTCATTCACCCTGATGACCGGGAAAGAGTGAAGAATAAGCTCGCGGCGGCGATTAAGAACGGCGATTCGGTCGTGGAGTGGGAGATGCGTATCATCGGGCTTGACGGCGTGCAGAGGTATGTCCATGTAAACGACAGGATCGGTGTGCGTGACGGCGAGAAGATAATTGATGGATACCTCATAGACATCACCAGGCAGAAGCTGGCTGAAGAGGAACTCAGGCAGAGCGAGGAGAGATTCAGCATAGCCATAGAGAACTCTGACGTATCGTTCTGGACCTATGATTTTGGTGAAAAAGCGATATATACGACTGCCTCATCCAGGGCAAAACACATGAATAAGGAATGCGTGCCGGACGTGCCGGAATCACTTATAGCGAGCGGTTACGTGCGCCATGACTCCGCTGAAGACTTCCTAAAACTGTATAAGGAAATTGCTGATGGAGCCAAAACGGCTTCAGCCGATATATGGTTCAGAACGATCGATGATACCGACTGGTGGTGCGAACATATTGACTATACTAACGTATTTGACGACGATGGAAGACCATTGCGTGCTTATGCTGTCGGCAAGGATGTAACAGCGACCAAGGATGCCGAAAAGAAATATCAGGAGGAAATTGAATACGAGAGTGCTACCAAAAGTGACAAACTGTTGTCCAAGGGCCGCGAAGACATGACAAAGAATATTGTGGAAAGTTATAGCGCCATAGATTCGGCAAGAGTGTTCAATGCCGGTATTTCATATGATGAAAGCATCGCAAGACTTGTCAGAGAGTGCCTCGGAGATAAAGACAGGGACATGCTCAGCCATAAAATGAACAGGGAACGTGTACTCAAAGCGTTTGCAGCCGGAGATTATGTATATAGTGCTGAGTACCGCCGCAAA
>JAAZDA010000150.1 GCA_012512995.1 Clostridiales bacterium
GGTGTCATCAATATTAAGAATGGCCGCCACCCTGTGGTCGAGAGAATGCTCTCCGGTGACTTCGTCGCCAACGACTGCTACCTCAATAACCGCAAGAAGGCAATATCAATAATCACCGGTCCCAACATGGCCGGCAAATCTACATATATGAGGCAGAACGCCCTGATTGCTCTGATGGCGCAGATCGGAAGCTACGTCCCGGCAGACTCCGCGGATCTGTGCGTGGTCGACAGAATATTCACCAGAGTCGGTGCCTCCGATGATCTCGGAAGCGGGCAGAGTACCTTTATGGTCGAAATGAACGAAGTCGCCAACATCCTCCGTAACGCGACCTCAAGTTCACTTATAATCCTCGACGAGATAGGACGCGGAACATCGACATACGACGGGCTTTCAATTGCCTGGGCCGTCATAGAGCACATAAGCAACAAGAAATTTCTCGGCGCCAAAACTCTTTTCGCCACACATTATCACGAACTCACAGAGCTCGAAGGCAAGATCGACAATGTCAATAACTACTGCGTCGCAGTCAAGGAAAACGGAGATGACATCGTCTTCCTCCGCAAGATAATAAAGGGCGGTGCCGATAAGAGCTACGGCATACAGGTGGCAAAACTTGCCGGACTCCCGGACATAGTCGTGGACAGAGCCAAAGAAATACTCTCGAACCTCGTTGACAGTGACATCACTGAGAAAGTCCAGAACATAGCACCCGCATCCACAGGATCCAAAGAAAAGGTCCCGCACTATGACGACGTCGACCTCGGACAGATGACACTGTTCGACACGAAGAAGGACGAAGATGTCATCAATGAACTGAAAGACATCGACATCACTAACCTGACGCCGGTCGATGCGCTGAACACGCTGTATCGGCTGCAGAGCGAGCTGAAGAATCGGTTTGTGCCAAAGCAATAATTTGTAGTCAGCCATGGGCGTGTTTCGTAATGTGTGAGAGCTGGGCAATGTCCGGCTCCGGGTACTTTGTTGTCGTCGGCGCTTTGTTCGGTACAACATGAAAAGGTGACTTTTCATGTTCGAACATTAGCGCCCGCTACGTACAACAACGTAGCGAGAGCGTGCCCGGAACGGACATGCACACTCGAACACTTCAATCAAGGCAACAATCCCATGGCTGACTGCAGACATAATGAGGTATACCATGATACATATTCTCGACAATGAAACGATCAACAAAATAGCGGCCGGCGAAGTCGTCGAGCGGCCGGCGAACGTGGTCAAGGAGCTCATTGAGAATTCAATAGACTCCGGCGCCAGCGCCATTACCTGTGAGATAAAGGACGGAGGGATAGCTCTGATCCGTGTGACTGATAACGGTTGCGGAATCCCACCGGACGAGATATCAAAGGCATTCAGGCGGCACGCGACCAGCAAGATAGAAGACGAAGGGGATCTCGCCAAGCTCAGCACGCTTGGCTTCAGGGGCGAGGCTTTATCAAGCATTGCTTCGGTTGCCCAGGTCGAAATGATCACCAAGGTGCGCGGCTCGATCACCGGTATAAGGGCAGTCAATAACGGGCTCAATCCCAACAACACCGATGTGATCCCGCTGGAGACAAGTGAGATAGGAGCGCCTGACGGAACTACCGTGATCGTCAGAGAGCTTTTCTACAATGTTCCCGTCCGCAGGAAGTTCCTCAAGACGCCTCAGACTGAGGCCGGTTATATCACCGATCTTGTGGAGCATCTGGCTCTTTCTCACCCCGATATCTCTTTTCATTACCGTGTGAACGGTGCAGAGAAGCTGCACACCTCTGGCAGCGGCGATATAAAGGAAATCATCTACCGCATATATGGTCGGGAGATTTCAACTACTGTGCTTCCTATCCACAGAACTGATGAGACCGGTGAACTTATAATGGACGGATTCATTGGAAGACCGGAGATCAGCCGCGGGAGCAGAAGTTTTGAACTGATATTCGTAAACGGGCGCGTTATCGTGAACGATGTACTGTCCAAAGCGCTGGAATCCGGATATCGCACTGATCTGATGCAGCATCAGTTCCCGTTCGCTATTCTGTACCTCACGATGCCCGCAAATGAAGTGGACGTAAATGTCCATCCTTCCAAGAAGGAAGCACGCTTTTCCGACAGCAAACGGATCTTTGACTTTATAGATAATTCTGTGCATGAGACTCTGCACGAGAAGGAACTTATACCCAAGGCTCACCTTGACTCAGATAAAGAGCGCAAAAATGAAGATATAAGAGAACGCAATTCGCTGCTTTCTGACCACGAAGAACCTTTTGAGATAAAAACACCGCAGGTCTTTTCTGATTCAGACAAAACAAATTATGACGCGGATGCTGATAATAAAAATGACATTTTCTTCGACAGAAGAAGGACAACAATTGTAAACGCAGCTGATGATCATAAAGATAAAACACCTTCCGCTGATTTCGAACAGATGGAAATTAAGGTGCTGTCACCTGAGAATGTCAATAAATACAGGATCCTCGGGCAGATATTTGATACTTACTGGCTCATTGCATTTGACGACAAACTAATCATGATGGACCAGCACGCCGCTCACGAAAAGGTCAATTATGAAAGGCTGATGCGTCACTACAACGAAAGGAACGAGAGCCCCGCTCCTTCACAGCAGCTCCTGCCAGCAATCGTCATAAGTTTTGCCGGCAAGGAAGAATCAGTTTTCCTGCAGTACCAGAGCATCTTCGAAGCAATGGGATATGAATTCGACGACCTTGGCGGGTCGTCATATGCAATAAGAGCCGTTCCGCTTGAACTCTACGGTTCAAAGCCGGAGACTCTGCTGAAGGATACAATAGACGAAATAATGGGTGAGAAGCTCGAAGGCACCCCTTCAGATATTCTCTCAAGGATAGCCACGGAATCCTGCAAAGCTGCCGTAAAAGGCAATAACAGTATGACCGTAGAAGAAGCAAAAGCTCTCATTGATGAGCTCATGACTCTCGATAATCCCTACCACTGCCCGCACGGAAGGCCAACCATGATAGAGCTGACGAAGCAGGAGATAGAGAAGAAGTTCAAACGAATTGTCTGAAGGAGGATTCAACGTGCTCCAGCCTATGATTATAATCGCAGGTCCCACGGCCACAGGAAAGAGCAGGGCCGCAGTGGAGCTGGCGCATAAAATCAACGGTTCCGTAATATCTGCCGATTCCATGCAGGTCTATCGCGGAATGAATATCGGCTCAGCCAAGATCACTGCAGAGGAAATGCAAGGCGTTAAGCATTATCTTGTCGACTGTATCGACCCCCATGAAGAATGGAATGTCGTAAGATTCAGGGACGAAGCCGCAAAGGCGGTACTCGAAATCAGAAGTGAGGGGAAGATCCCTATTGTCTGCGGTGGAACCGGTTTCTACATTCAGGCGCTTTTATATGATATAGATTTTACTGAGACCACAAAGGACGATTCATTCCGTGAAGAGATGCTGGAATATGCCAGAACTAATGGCAACGAAGCATTGCATTCAAAGCTCGCAGCCATCGATCCTGCTGCCGCCGATGCCATCCACCCCAATAACGTGAAAAGAGTCATAAGAGCTCTTGAATTTGCGAAAACGACCGGCGGGTCGATGATTTCCTCGCATAATGCAGAGCAGAGAGAAAGACCCGCAGCCTATGATGCCATGTATTTTGTTCTGAACATGGACAGAAATAAACTCTATGAGCGCATCAATTTGCGTGTTGATAAAATGTTCTATGACGGTCTCGTAAATGAAGTCAGTCGTCTGAAGAAAAGCGGCCTGACTGCTAATGATGTCTCCATGCAGGGGCTTGGCTACAAGGAGATCCTTCGTGCACTTGACGGAGAGTATACTATTGAAGAAGCACGTGAAAAGATAAAAGAAGAAACACGTCATTTTGCCAAGCGTCAGCTTACATGGTTCAAGCGTGAGGAAAATATCACATGGATAGATGTAAGCGGCGGCGTTGACCCGGTCGGTTTTATGACCGACATAGTCAGTCGGCATTTTGATATGAGCCATATTTAGCAGAATAAGCAGAAGGTGAGATTTACATGATGGCAGACAGTAATAATGATCTTAATGATCAATACATGAAAATGGGTATCAGTAGCAGAGTTCTTGATTTTGCACGGCCATTGCTCGGTGACCTGAAATCGCGTTTTGAAAAGATCGATGAAACGGCCGAATTTAATCAGATGCGCGTTATAAAAGCAATGCAGGACGCTCATGTCGGGGAAGCCTGTCTTCTGGGAACTACAGGCTACGGATATGATGATATAGGAAGAGAAGGACTTGAGAAAACTTACGCAGAATTCTTCAGAACTGAAGACGCACTTGTAAGACCTCAGATAACATGTGGAACACATGCGCTTGCACTGGCCCTTATGAGTAATCTGCGCCCAGGCGATGAAATGATGTCAGCCTCAGGCCAGCCTTATGACACGCTTGAAGAAGTCATTGGTATAAGGCCTTCGAAGGGTTCTCTTGCAGAATACGGCATAACATATGCTCAGGCAGATCTTGATGAGAACGGTCGCATTTGTTTTGACAATATACGCAAGTGTATGAATGAGAAGACAAAACTCGTAGAGATCCAGCGGTCAAGAGGATATCTTGAAAGGCCGACTCTTTCAATAAAAGAGATCGGGGAAGCGATAAAATTCATCAGAAGCCTGAAGCCTGAAGTCATAATCATGGTTGATAACTGCTATGGTGAATTCACCGAAAGAGAGGAACCCGGAAGCGTCGGCGCTGATATGATCGTTGGTTCTCTCATAAAGAACCCCGGAGGAGGACTCGCTCCCACAGGCGGCTATATAGCCGGCACAAAGGAATGCGTGGAGAATGCGGCATTCAGACTCACAAGCCCGGGACTCGGCAAAGAGGTCGGTGCTTCACTCGGAATACTTCCATCATATTATGAAGGGTTTTTCCTTGCTCCCATCATGACAGCTGCAGCAATAAAAGGTGCCATCTTCGCGGCCGCCTGCTATGAAAAGCTGGGTTTTGAATGCTTCCCCCGTGCAACAGACGAAAGGCATGACATAGTTCAGGCAATAACTTTCCACGATCCCGAGGCTGAAGTGGCATTTGCCCAGGGTATTCAGGCAGCCGCTCCTGTTGACAGTTTCGTAACGCCATATCCAGACAAAATGCCGGGATATGATGATCAGGTCGTCATGGCTGCAGGTGCTTTCGTATCAGGATCTACTGTCGAATTGTCAGCTGATGGCCCGATGCGTGAACCATATACTGTTTATTTTCAGGGTGGACTCACATGGCCACATGCAAAATTCGGCGTACTGAAAACCATACAATATTTGCTTGACCGAAAACTCATTACTATCTAGAATTATAATACTATCCTCGGTCTGCCCGGAGAGCGGAAAGAGGACACATGAACAAAGCAGCAACTGTAAACAAAGAGAACACAGCAACAGAAATGCCATACGAGAGATTCCTGAAATATGGCCCCGAAAGTCTCACTGACACCGAGCTTATAGCGATCATCGTCCGCACAGGCACCAAAGATTTCAGTGCAGTCGATGTGAGCCGCAGAATACTCACCGGTAACAGGCCTGATGAAGCTCCATCTCTTTCAGTACTGTATGATGAAACACTTGAGGATCTCACTGTTATTCCCGGCATAGGGGAGGTCAAGGCTGTAAAGATTCTGTGCATCGCAGAGCTTTCAAAACGCCTTTCCAAAGTTAAGGTCGGGCGTGACCTTTGTTTTGCCAGTCCTAGATCTATCTTTGAGTATTACGGCGAAGAAATGCGTCATCTCAGGCAGGAGAAGCTTCTTATGCTCCTTCTTGACAACAGGATGTCACTGATCCGTGAGGAGACTGTGTCGATTGGCACCATAAATACCACGCTTGTTTCTGTGCGCGAAATATTCGTCAGAGCATGCAGGTTCAACGCAGTAAACTTTATACTTATTCATAACCATCCGAGCGGTGATTCCACACCTAGCCACCAGGATGTACAGATCACCAGAAAAATTCTCGAGGCCAGCAGGCTTATGGAAATCGGATTTGTTGATCACATTATAATCAGTGATGATTATCGCAGTATGAAGCAGATGGGTTATTTTGATTGAAGGAAATTCACTTAGCAAAGGGGAGTAGACACATTGATCTATAATACGTTTGCCATCGACCTTGGCACAAACAACATCAAGATTTACAATTCGGCAACTGATAAGATAACCGTACAGAAGAATATGATTGCGGTGGAAAACAGGAAGAACATGATCGCGTACGGTGATTCGGCCTACGAAATGTTTGAGAAAGCACCTTCCAATATCAAAGTCTCAAGACCCATCAATTTCGGGGTCATAGCAGACATCCAGAACATGGAGAAGCTCATAAAGTGTTTTATCGGATATGAGTTCAAAGGAGCTGTGAGACCGGCCGATTACTTTATTGCGATTCCGACAGATGTCACTGAAGTCGAGCGCCGCGCTTTCTATGATCTTATCAGGGATTCCGGTGTTAAGGCAAAACGTATAATGGGTGTGGAAAAAGCTGTGGCCGATGGTCTCGGGATGGGAATCGATGTAAAGAATTCCCAGGGCGTAATGGTGGTCGATGTAGGATATGACACGACCGATATTTCCATATTGTCACTCGGCGGGATCGTTCTGTCAAAGATGATAAAAGTCGGCGGACACGTTTTCGATGCTTCAATCGTAAATGCTGTGCGAAGAGAGTACAACCTGGTAATCGGATCAAGGACTGCTGAGGGCGTTCGCATATCATTCTGTGATCTTTCCCAGAACAATGGACTTGCAACTGTTTATGGCCGCGATATAGTCACGGGGCTCCCTGTTGAGAGAACGCTTTCACACGATTTTGTGTCCTCCAGCCTCACTGACAATTTTCATACTATAGTTGATAATGTAAAGGTCATCCTTGAAAGAACACCGCCGGAGCTGTCAGCTGACATTTATCGTCACGGTCTGTTCCTGACCGGCGGTGCCTGTCAGGAAGAAGGACTGGCTGAGGCTATTGCTGATGAAGTCCAGCTTCGTGTTGTTGTAGCAGAGAGTCCGGTAAACACATGTGCTATCGGTCTTTCACAGGTCATTAAAAAGCAAAATTACCGTTCACTCGCCTATACCATCGAAGGCATGGGCAAGAACTGACAGGCAGAAAACCAATAGATGAGTCCTGTAATAAAAAAGCCAAAAGAAAAATTCCATATTCCTTCAAAATACGTGCTGATGATAGTTTCAGCACTATGTGTTTTGTTGCTTGTTTTGACTTATTCATTTCCGTTTGCCACAAGTCCTTTCAAGAATGTGTCCAGCTACCTTATTGTGCCGTTCCAGAACGGCATCAGCGCTATCGGTGACTGGATGATTGACAAGCGGGATTATATTGCCAGAATAAAGGATCTTCAGGCTGAGAACGAAGAGCTTAAAACAGAACTGAGCGATCTGAAATCAGAGAACACCGAGCTTCAGCAGAATAAATATGAGCTTTCCAAACTGCGCAAGCTTTATACTCTTGATGCTCAGTATCAGGATTATGACAAAACAGGCGCAAGGATAATAGCCAAAGATTCCGGCAACTGGTATCACTCTTTCCTGATAAATAAAGGCGAAACTGATGGTCTGGCCGTGGACATGAACGTGATTGCAGATGATGGTCTGGTCGGTCGAGTGACATCTGTAGGGCCTCATTGGGCGCGTGTTATCTCAATAATAAATGATGATTCCAACGTGAGCGCGCAGGTTCTTTCAACTTCAGATAATATGATCGTTTCCGGTTCGCTTTCTGACTATGCCAATGGTGTGATTGATTATTCAAAATTAACTGACAATGCTGATCAGGTAACAGTAGGAGATAAGGTAGTCACGTCTAATATCAGTGACAAATATCTTCCAGGCATTCTCATCGGATATATATCCAGCATAAACAAGGATGCAAATAATCTGACCAAATCCGGTCAGTTGACGCCTGCTGTAGATTTCGAACACCTGGACACTGTTCTTGTGATACTCGAGGTCAAAGAAACTATAAGCGATGAAGACACGTCGAGCGGGAGCTCCGATAAATGAGAAAATTTCGTGCATTGCTGATCATAGCACTTATGATAATAGTTTCTTTCATACTACAGACATCTTTATTCCGCTTTCTGAATATCGGTGGGATATCTCCGAATCTTATGATTATTGTCACAGTATCACTGAGCATAGTATACGGAGACAAAAAGGGCACTGTCATTGGCTTTATCTGCGGTCTTCTATGCGATATTTTCTTCTCTGACTACCTGGGTTTCTATGCACTCATTTACTGTTTTACAGGATATCTCAGCGGAAAATTTGAAAGGATGATTTTTCCGGACAGTCTGAAACTGCCCCTTGTTGCAATTGCCGGAAGCGATCTGTTGTATGGCTTTTTCTGTTATGTTTTCAGGTTCGTCATAAATGGGAGATTCTTTTTTGGCAGCTTCATATGGAATTATGTTTTACCTGAAATACTATATACTACTCTGATAGCGCTTATCATTTATCCACTGATAATCTGGATATACAAGCGTTATATGCGCCCGATACGAGAAAGCGAAAAGAATTTTGCAAAACGTAAGTCAACACTTTAAAAAAAGCACAAAAGACTTCATTATGGGCAGGGGTTTCAGGATCAGCCTGCTCATTGTTGTTTTTGTGCTCATAGGTGCAGGCCTGATATATCGTTTGTTTGAGCTTCAGATCGTGAACGGTGAACAGTATCTTGACAATTTTCAGCTCAAGATCCGCAAAGAGATCAGCATTTCCGGAACAAGAGGCAATATTTATGACAGGAACGGCAATCTGCTTGCATCCAATAAACTGGCATACGCTGTCACGATCAAAGACACATATGACGGCGATGACGAAAAACTCAATTCAACAATAAGCAAATCCATTGATATCGTTGAATCCAACAGTGACAGCATCACTACAGATTTTAACATTACATCCGGATCCGGCGGTAAATACGCCTTCAATGTCGATGGTCAGGCTCTTCTTCGCTTTCTTGCTGATATTTACGGTTACACATCTACCGATGACCTCAAATATGAAGAGAAGACCAAGACTGCTGATGAGGTAATAGCTGATCTGTGTAAAAGATATGGAATTGGTGAGTATGAAGACCCGGAAAACAAGAATTCAACATATATTTCCGGCAAAGGTTATACAGATGATCCTGTAAAACTTCTTAAAATGGTCATCATAAGGTACAAATTAAGCCTCAACAGCTATCAGAAATATATATCTACAACAATTGCTTCTGATGTATCCGACCGCACTGTCGCTGATATTCTTGAAAGTGCAGACACTCTTCAGGGCGTCAGCATAGAAGACAGTACGATAAGGCAGTATACTGACAGCAAATATTTTGCGCAGATACTCGGATATACCGGAACTGTGTCCACTGACGAGCTCACACAACTGCAGGCTGATAATCCTGATCTGAATTATGATTCAAATGATATCGTCGGAAAATCAGGCATAGAGAAATCCATGGAAGCAGAGCTCCAGGGTCATAAGGGCTCAGAGACTGTTTATGTTGACAACTTCGGAACCATCCTTGAAGTAACTGACAAAACAGAACCATCAGCCGGCAATGATGTTTATCTGACAATAGACAAGGATCTTACAGAAGCTGCCTATGATATTCTTGAATCACAGCTGGCCAAAATAATACTTGCAAAGCTGAGGAACGTCAAAGAGTGTATTACCGATGAAAACACAAACAGCTCCGATATTTTTACCCCTATATATGATGTATACTATGCCGTTTTCAACAACAATCTTATCGATATCGATCATCTTTACAGTACCGATGCCGGCGCGAACGAAAAGGCAGTCAGTGTTGCATTTGACCAGTATATGTCAGAAGTCTGGGACAAACTGGATGATGAGTACTTCACTACACAGACTCCTTATAAAGAACTTTCAAAGGAATATGAGAATTATCAGACCTATATAATCCAGTATCTTTATGACGAAGGAATCATTAACAAAGATCTTATAGATACTGAAGACGAAACATATGTAAAATGGACGACCGACGAAACAATTTCGATGTCAGAATATATCAGATATGCCATTTCTGCCGGCTGGGTCGATGTCACTGATCTTGACCTCGGCAGTACATATTCTGACTCCGACACTGTATATAACGCAATATTCAAATACATCAAGGCAAACCTTATTGATGAAAACGGTTTTGTGCGCAAGGTATACAAATACGTTATTCTGAATAACAGGATCAGCGGCAATCAAGTCTGCCAGATACTGCTTGAGCAGAATATCGTTAATATACCGCCCATGGAAGAAGCGCAATTTGAAAGCGGCTCGGAATCATCATATCAGTTCATGTACAACAGGATAAGCAATCTGGATCTGACCCCGGCCGAGCTGAGTCTTTACCCATATTCCGGTTCTATGGTAATAACCGACGTAAACAATGGAAATGTCCTTGCTATGGTCACATACCCAAGCTATGACAACAACAAAATGGCAAACGGTGTCGACGCCGATTATTATGCGGAGCTCCGCAGTGATCTGTCCTCGCCGCTCATAAATTATGCAACACAGCAAAGAACTGCTCCCGGTTCCACGTTCAAGATGGTGACATCTACAGCCGGTCTGATGGAGGGCGTCATAGATCTTTCCACACAGATAACATGTACCGGTGTTTTCGAAAAGATAGGAGACCCAGCGCCAAAATGCTGGATATATCCGGGGAGCCATGGCAATCTCAATGTTACCGGTGCCATAACAAATTCCTGCAATGATTTCTTCTATGAGGTCGGTTATAGACTGGCAACGAAACAGGATTCCCTTACCGGCAACAATGTATATGATTCAGACACAGGAATAGCAAAGATTGACAAGTATATCGATATGTATGGGCTCAGCGACACCTCAGGGGTTGAAATAGATGAAGCTTCACCTCAGCTTTCTGATCAGGACTCTGTAAGAACTGCCATAGGTCAGGGCAACAGCGGATATACAACAACACAGCTTGCCCGCTACATAACAAC
>JAAZDA010000151.1 GCA_012512995.1 Clostridiales bacterium
AGATAGAGATGGTAAGGCTGACTGATAATAAATACCGGCTGGATCATGCGGTAACAGCGACACAAAAGGTCATTCTGAAGTCATTTGGAATGGACGCAAATGTGATAAGACATCATGCAGATAAAATAAGCCAGATCCTGATAGTGTCAACTGATCTATGGAAACAGGAGCTAAAAAAATAAGGCTCTTTCGAACCTTGAAAATTACAGAAATTTTGACTGAAATAACGTACGCCACCCTTGACAGCACTTCACAGCAATGTCCCTGCGGCGCTGCCGATGACGAGGGACTCAGGAACAGACAGAAGTCATCCGACGTCATCGAATTGAGCATTGTAGCATTGCTGTTAAGTACCATCAAGGGCAAGCCGCTACGCGGTCGGCTGATCACCATGCCTCAGGCTCGGGATCTAGGAACAGGCGTTTTGTTTGAGCTGTAGTATAGTCCTCTGTCCAAGGTACATGAGCATCTGCCATTTCGCGGGCATGTTCTCGCAATTGCTGAGTTCTGGGATGCTGTTGATGACCTTCCAGTTGTTCGTTTTGTGAGGCCGCAGGAAGTTATAGTAGGTGACCCACAGGGCGACGTTGTAGTTAGCACCTTCGTAGTTGTCGTAACCACATGAAACGCGGTAGGTCGATTTGAAAGTGCGGTTGAGCCTTTCGATCTTTTCTTTGTAGGGCCGCCATTTGGCAGAGACAGCGTCATCATTAGTCAGACCGATTACCTGTGTGATAAGGAACTTGAATTTATCACCGAACTCATGCAGGAACTGCTGCGCAGCAAGAGGATATGCGCTGTAGCCGTCGGCTATAAAGCGGAAATCCTCAGGAAGTTCTTTGAAGTGGCGGAAAGCGGCCCGCATGGTCTGAATACAAGGGCCGACATCCCTGTTCTTAGAGACACGGTATCCAAGAATGGAACGGGACACGACATCCATTATTATCCAAAGGTAGCCTTTGACACCGCGGACCTTGATGTAAGTCTCATCAGCCGCCATCTGAGAAGAAGCATGATAGTCGTAGTTGTCAGTAAAAGGCTTTATGACAATAGCAGCGGTCCTTGCATAGTTAGCGACCTGTTGGTGCGATATATCAATGCCGTAAAGATCCTTGAGAGCCTGGGCAGTCTTTCTGAGAGAGAGCTGCAGATTAACGTGGAAGGTCAGGCACAGTGACATGATGTATGAATTGTACTTGGTGAATTTCAGCGAAGAAGCGTTTTCAGGAAGCGAGTCCAGATCCATTTTAAAGTAGTCCAAAGTGAATTCACGATAGAGGTAGTGAAGTTTATACATTGTTTTACCGGCAGGATCATCAAGATGCTTTTTATCTACGTTCTTCAGGTTATGCAGATAATAAGAGCACTTAAGATTGACACATTTCCAGATATGGAAGTGCTTGCGGTCTTTTACACAGACGAGAGATCTTCCGCAGTAAGGGCATTTAAAGTTCATGTTCGTAAAGCGGTTCTCGTAAGGAGAGAACTTAGTGCTGCAGACAGAGCAGCATAGCTGACCGCCCTTACCGTTGTTGTGATAAAGATATGGCTGAGGGGCACCACAGGCAGGGCATGAACAGTCTTCTGGAATGTCACATGCTTTTCTCCTTGATATAGGGCGCAGTTCTTTGCCGTAGTGCTTTTTATAGCAGGAGATCAGATCCTGCCAGTCCCATTCCTGATGAGGATATACGATCTTAGGAAGTTCATCAGTCTTGAACTTCTGGTATTTTGGAGAATGGGAATCATCGAAGGCCCACTGCTTTAGCGGAATGTATTTACAGATAAAAGCAAGGAGCCAACGGTTCTGTTGATAAAGTTTTTGTATCAGATCAAGTAAGTACTGTATAATGTCCATGAGCGGTTCACCTTCATCTTTGTAATGTTGGTTTGGCGATTGACATTATACACGAAAAAGGGGGTATCGCTCTTTTTGTGCACAAAAAGAGTTAAAACCTCCGAAAATAAAGGGCTTATTAAAAACTGGCAGTGCCAAAAATTGACACTACCAAATCTGAAAGGATGGCAACGGAAATGGAAAGAAAAGACCTTCATGTTGTTTACATGTGTTTCCCAGGTGGAAAGCATAAAGTCCTCACGATGAGTTATGACGATGGACGTCCGGAGGACAGGCGGCTGGTAGAGCTATTTAATGACTCCGGCATAAAAGGAACATTCAATGTCAATTCCGGACTGACAATGGACGATAGAATCCCGATGTCTGAATACTGCGAATTATACAGAGGCCACGAAATAGCCTGTCATACTTATCATCATCCGACATTGGCAAGATGCCCGATGGAACAGGTGGTTCAGCAGATAATAGAGGATCGAAGAAATCTTGAGGAAGCAGTTGGTTATCCAATCCGCGGTCTGGCTTATCCAAATGGATCATGGAACAATGATATAGTATCAGTTTTGCCCTCTCTCGGTATAAAGTACGCGAGAACAGTGACAAGTACTGGGAGTTTTGCCATGCCGACAGATTATTTGAAATGGGGAGCGACCTGTCATCACAATGACGATCTTCTCGAGTATGCAAAACAGTTTACCGAGCTCAGGAAGCCCCAGTA
>JAAZDA010000002.1 GCA_012512995.1 Clostridiales bacterium
GTCGAACACATCTTGTTCGGCGGAACGATTGAGCGGGCAAAGGCAGGCAGCTAATATGAAGATCGATCATATCGGATATCTTGTAAAGAAGATGGACAGGGCCATAAAGACTTTTGAAAATCTTGGTTACAGGATAAAACAGGATAAGGTCCGCGACGAATTCAGAAAGATCGACATTTGTTTTGTCGAAAATGACGGGTATGTCATCGAATTGATTTCGCCTTACGATAAGGACTCAACGGTCTCTGGTCTAATCAGGAAATATGGGAACTGTCCATACCACATTTGCTATTGCAGCGACGATATTGACAGAGACATCGAAAAAATGCGGGAGGCTGGATATTTGGCCTGGGATGCGCCGCTCGAGGCTCCGGCCTGCGGAAACCGCAGGGTCCGCTTTCTGATCCATCCTGATCTCGGAATGATAGAACTCCTTGAAAATCGTATTTAATAATGAATTTACAGTAAACATCTTGAATTTCAGTCGCTTTTTTATTATTATTAGAGTGCTGACAAAAGTTTGACAAAGTTCTGACAATCCGGAACGGTCAAATTGTTGCATAATAAAACAATTTTATGGAGGAAACAAAAATGGCAGTAAGAGTAGCAATTAATGGTTTTGGTCGTATCGGCCGTCTTGCTTTCAGACAGATGATCAACGCTGATGGTTATGAAATAGTAGCAATCAACGATCTTACATCTCCTGATATGCTTGCATATCTTCTGAAGTATGATACAACTCACGGACGCTTTGACGGAACAGTTGAAGCTAAAGAGAGCTCAATCGTAGTCAATGGCAAAGAGATCACCATCTATGCAGAGAAAGACGCTGCAAACCTTCCCTGGAAGGCTCTTGATGTTGACGTTGTTCTTGAGTGCACAGGCTTCTATACATCTAAAGACAAGGCTATGGCTCACATCAATGCCGGCGCTAAGCACGTAGTTATTTCTGCTCCTGCAGGAAATGACATGAAGACCATCGTTTACAATGTAAACCATGACACGCTTACATCTGATGATCAGATCATCTCAGCTGCATCTTGCACAACAAACTGCCTTGCTCCTATGGCTAAGGCTCTCAATGACCTCGCTCCTATCGAGTCTGGATTCATGACAACTGTTCACGCTTACACAGGCGACCAGATGGTTCTTGACGGACCTCAGAGAAAAGGCAATATGAGAAGAAGCCGCGCAGCAGCAGCTAACATCGTTCCTGCATCATCAGGCGCAGCTAAGGCAATCGGCCTTGTTATCCCTGAACTGAACGGCAAGCTTAACGGCGCAGCTCAGCGTGTTCCTACCGCAACAGGTTCTACAACAATTCTTGATGCTGTAGTTGACGGAGCTGTTACAGCAGATCAGATCAATGCACAGATGAAGGCTGAAGCTACAGAGTCATTTGAGTACAATACAGATGAGATCGTTTCTTCAGATATCATCAACAGCACCTATGGTTCAATCTTTGATGCAACACAGACAAAGGTTCTTCCTATGGGCGATAAGACTCTCGTTCAGGTAGTTTCATGGTATGATAACGAAAATTCTTACACAAGCCAGATGGTTCGTACCATCAAGCACTTCGGCTCACTGCTCAACAAGTAATTTTGCTGAGAACAGACATATCGCGATAAACCGGGGTCCGGCCTTTTGAGAGGGCCGGATCCCTTTTTTATCAGATAAAGACTTTGACACAGGAGGCTAACAAATAATATGGCAGCACTTAATAAGAAGACAGTTGATGATTTCAACGCGGCCGGCAGAAGAGTCCTGGTCCGCTGCGATTTCAACGTACCGCTCAAAGATGGCAAGATCACAGACGATACCCGTATCGTTGCAGCTCTTCCTACCATCAATAAGCTGATCGGTGAAGGCGCAAAGGTAATCCTTTGCTCTCATCTTGGTAAAGTCAAGAATGGTCCCAACGAAGGTGAGTCACTTACACCTGTAGCTGAAAGACTATCTGAGAAGCTCGGCAAAGAAGTTAATTTTGTTTCTGATTACAATGTAACAGGCGAAGCTGCAACAGCAGCTGTAGCAGCAATGAAACCCGGCGATGTTGTTCTCCTTCAGAACACTCGTTTCCGTGGCAAAGAAGAGACAAAACCTCAGGATGCTGGCGAAGGATTTGCAAAAGAACTCGCTGACCTCGCTGATGATTATGTCTGCGATGCTTTCGGTTCAGCACACAGAGCACATGCTTCTGTAGCTGTAGTTACAAAGTACATCCGCGCTAAAGGCGGCACATGTGCAGTAGGATATCTTATGCAGAAGGAGATCAAGTTCCTCGGCAATGCTGTTGAGAACCCGGTACGTCCTTTCGTAGCTATCCTTGGCGGTGCAAAGGTCGCTGATAAGCTGAATGTTATTTCAAACCTTATTGAGAAGTGCGACACAGTTATCATCGGCGGCGGCATGGCTTACACATTTGCAAGAGCTAAGGGATATGAGATCGGCACATCTCTTGTTGATGATACAAAGGTCGATTATTGCAAAGAGATGATCGAGAAGGCAGCAAAACTCGGCAAGAACCTTCTCCTTCCTGTAGATGCTGTGATCACTGATCATTTCCCGGATCCCATTGATGATCCTTCAATTGCCACAGAGGTCGTCGATATCGACAAGATCCCTGCGGACAAGATGGGCATGGATATAGGTCCCAAGACCAGAGCAATTTACGAAGATGCCGTAAAGACAGCCAAGACAGTAGTCTGGAATGGACCTATGGGCGTTTTCGAGAACCCTGTGCTTGCAGCCGGCACAAAGGCTGTAGCTGCTGCACTTGCTGCAACAACTGCTACTACTATCATTGGCGGCGGCGATTCAGCTGCAGCTGTCAATCAGCTCGGCTATGCTGACAAGATGAGCCACATCTCAACAGGCGGCGGCGCTTCACTCGAATTCCTTGAAGGCAAGGAACTTCCGGGTGTTTACGCAGCAGATGACAAGAACTGATAAGATAGTATAAATTTGGCAGGCGCCGCAAAGGCGTCTGCAATTATGGAGCAGAGATCTGCTCCGTCATGGAGGATATCATGTCAAGAAGAAAGATTATTGCCGGCAACTGGAAGATGAATAAGACCCCCAGCGAAGCCAAAGAGCTTGTAGAGATGCTCAAACCCCTTGTAGATAACAAGGATGTCGATGTTGTTTACTGCGTGCCCGCTATCGATATTGTCCCCGTTGTTGAAGCTGTAAAGGGAACAAACGTAGAAGTCGGCGCTGAGAATATGTACGTCGAAGAGAAGGGTGCTTTCACAGGAGAAATCGCTCCTGCTATGATCGTTGATGCAGGATGCAAATTCGTCATCATCGGGCACTCAGAGAGAAGACAGTACTTTAATGAGACAGATGCTTTCCTCAACAAGAAAGTACTGAAGGCATTTGAGCACGGTCTTACACCTATCCTCTGCTGCGGCGAGACACTCGAACAGCGCGAAGCAGGTGTA
>JAAZDA010000152.1 GCA_012512995.1 Clostridiales bacterium
AGTTCAGAAAATTCAAATACTGCGTCCACGAACCACATAATAGATGCGCCCCAATACATCAGGCATAACGTGCCGATCTTCATCTCGTCAGCCGGTGCATGTCTGTACCATATGACTGTGCAGATGATTGCAGCAAACAAGGTAGTAAGAAGTGTCATTGCACATCTCCACAATTTTCAGTTAGCTGAGTATTTCCTTCTTTTGAAGCTCTTTTTTCAATTGCATTTGAAGCTATGACCATGCATCCCCAGAGTGCAGTGACGATAACGGCCATTGCTACTCCAACAGTAGCCATCTCCTGCAGCATAGCAGTTGTATCAGCCTGGTCAGCAGTTGCTGTAAGGAATGGGAACCATGGTGTTATTTCTCCGTGCCACAAATGCTCAAATGCAAGGAGAGCAGAGCCGCCCCACAGCATATTATTGAGCCATCCGAGCTTGCGTGAAAAAGGAATCTTCTCACTGATCTCAGCATTCTTGCTGTCAACTGTAACAGCTTTTGCCTCTTTATTCTTAACAGTTTTTGTAATGATCGTTGTTACGATTGCTTCCGCAGTTGGAACCAGAAAACAAGCCATAATACCCTCCAAAAAAATTTATTTTGCTGCTGAAAATTTGTAAATAAAAAAAGACACCTAACTTCTCTACTGAAAAGCCATATGCCTTCTTAGACATATTGAAATACTTAACTCCATATCTGATGCAAATCACTATTTGTCAATCATAACAAATATTCCCCAAGGCACTTCTGTGCCTCGTCAGTTGATTCTTATCAACAGATAAAATAATACATTCGCCGGCAAGCCCTGTCAAGCCTATGCGCTGCCCGCTAGAAGCAAACTTCCCTGACCTTATCTATAACATCAGCGATAAGACTACTGATATTCAGATTCTTAACACCGACTACGACATTGTCACAATGGTTAATCGGAACAAGAATACGTTTTGCTTCACTCCTGCCGCCAAGTCTGGTCTCTGTATCAAGGCCAACCATTGAAATCAAATTTCCTGTCAGTACATTAAGCCATTTCATTCCAAGGATCTGGTTCTGTACAAAATCCCACATTATTGTCCCTTCTTACAGCAGGAAAGATTTCCTATGTAATTCTTAAATCCAGCCAGTGTTTCACAGTTCAGGGAATAATGAGTCCATTTTCCTTCTCTCCTGCCATTTACCAGTCCACAGTCGCATAGAATTTTCATATGATGAGAAAGAGTGGGCTGTGTGATGTCAAACTTTTCAAGGAGTTTGCATCCACATTTTTCACCATCAGACAATAATTCAATTATTTGCAGCCGGTTTGAATCACTCAGTGCTTTGCATATCAAAGCGACATCCATTGTATTCATCTTTTCCACCATGACGGAGCGGTTTTTGCGGAGTCCCACGCCAGAAAATCCGCGTATGCGGTTTTCTGGCTGTGCTCATCAGGTTTGTGCTCCGTCGCAAACCTGATTCATGTTTTTCACTCTTTGCCTCTTCACATAGGCGCTTATCTATGTGAAACATTACTCTACATATAGATGCATGTCAATATTAAAAATGTTTTTTTGACATCCTTCAAAGAATCGCTTAAGATTCCATCGTCAACAAAAAACAGCAAAGAAAGCGAGGCAAAAATATGACAACAAGTGTAATAGAGATCGTAACTGAATATCGTATGAATGTCCCGGCAGAATTGCTTATCTGATTTTTATGCTGGCTTATGCATTTATTATAGTATGCAGCCAGTAATGATTCTCAGTATATGATTCTTTAGAATACCGTGGCGGATAAATAACCCAGTCACATTCTGAAGCTCAGCGCAGCGGTCAAATTGCAGCCATCAGTATCATCTCCCGTGAAAACAAGTTTTCCACCATGTGCTTTTGCAATCTGCCGCACGAGCTGCAGTCCTGTTCCATGCATTGCTGTGCCATCTCCGGAGAATTCAGGCTGAATGTTACGGTTTAACATTTCAACGATCTCTTCAGAGATTTGATCCATACTGTTTTCTACATAAACAAAACATCTGTTGTTTTTTTCCGCCATTCTTACTCTCACAGGTCCGCTGCTTTTGTAGCGGTCAGCATTGATTATCAGATTTGTGACTGCCCTTTGTATCAATCTTTGATCAGCACGAACCGAGATGCGATTGTTCTCCTGCGGTATGTCGAGCTCAATTTCGGTCACCTCTCCACTGTTCACCAGCTCGGCCGCCGTTTCACGCAGCACTGCGGCGAGCGCAAATTTATCCTTTTTGAGCGGCTGCATTTTGTAATTGAGACGCATTGTCAGATTAAGATCCGCTATAAGAGACTTCACTCTGTTGCAGGCTATGACCATCTGATGAGCTTGTTTTGCCTGTTCCCGGGAAAGTGAACTATCATCCTGCCATTCCCCGGCATAGCCCATTATCAGCGCCAGTGGCGTTCTGATATCGTGCGATATCCCATCGATCCAGCAGGCTCTTGCCCGGTCACGCTCTTTTCTCTCTCTGCGCTCAGATAATCTTGAAAGTAAGAATATGATAACAAACACGCAGCCCGCAAGCGCTGGGATTATATAGCGGAGCTCGAAAAGCCCTTTCACTGAATATGTCAGATTGTATTTGGCCAGATCAGTCCTCCTTGAACCGACCACCAGAAGATCCCTGTCATTCTCGCCGCACACCCGCACCGTCACCGGATAATCCCCGAGGAACCACTTGCTGAAGACCGCGATCTCAGAGGCAGTAAACTTATCCGGGACATCTTCTGGCTTGTCATATGCCCATATTACTCTTCCATTTTCATCCAAAACAAATGCGAATTCATTCAGATCACTTAGCATTTTCCGGCCGTTTTCTGACAGTGAATACCCGTCTCCATTGCTCTCC
>JAAZDA010000153.1 GCA_012512995.1 Clostridiales bacterium
AGGCGGTCAGGATATTGAATCAGCTTGCTAATCTCTCTTCTCATGGTACTGATATTGATGAGCAACGTGTCGGCTACGCTCTTGACATGAAGAAGGAGAACGCCTCCGGAGACATGCTCGTAAAGATAGACAGCGACTGCATCTGCCATACAGTTACAGGAAAACCGGTAAAACCCAAGACTCTTGGTCAGGAGCAATATATTGAAGCTATCAGGCATAACATGATAACTTTTGCCAACGGCCCCGCCGGGACCGGTAAGACATTTCTTGCAATGGCAATGGCAATAACTGCTTTCCAGAGTAATGAAGTACAGAGGATCATCCTCACGAGGCCCGCAATTGAAGCGGGAGAGAAGCTTGGCTTTCTTCCGGGTGATCTCCAGCAGAAAATAGATCCGTATCTTCGTCCTTTATATGATGCGCTATATCAGATAATGGGGGCCGAAAACTTTATACGCAATCAGGAAAAAGGTCTTATTGAGGTCGCTCCGCTTGCATACATGCGCGGTCGGACACTTGATAATGCTTATATAATCCTCGACGAAGCTCAGAACACAACACCTGAACAGATGAAAATGTTCCTCACGAGGATAGGTTTTGGCTCAAAGGTAATTGTGACAGGAGACTCAACGCAGAAAGATCTGTCTCCTGAAGCACTTTCCGGAATTGAGATTGCATCACGGATTCTCAAAAATATCGATGGAATAAAATTTATAACACTTACATCTCGAGATGTTGTAAGACATCCCCTTGTACAGAAGATCGTCAAAGCTTATGAAGAATATGACAAGACACATTCATCGAAGAACAGGAGCCACCATGAAAATCATCCTGAACACGGAAATAGATACAAAAGACAAGACTGATTTTTCGATGAAGATCACAGCCGGAAAAGTTATCAGAACTGCTCTAAGACTGGAAAAGTTCCCCTATGACTGTGAAATAAGTCTTGTAGTTACTGACAGTGAAGGTATCAGAAAAATGAATCGCGAGTTCAGGGACATCGATAAAGAGACTGATGTCCTTTCTTTCCCTGGACTTACGTATGACAAGCCTTCAGGTTTTGAATCAGCAGTAAAAGACACGGCTGACTGCATGAATCCTGATAATGGCTGTGTTGTGCTTGGCGATATTGTGATCAACATAGACAGAGTTCATTCGCAGGCATCTGAATACGGTCACAGTGAACTCAGAGAGTTTTCTTTTCTTGTTGCGCACAGCATAATGCATCTTTGCGGATATGATCACATGACTGAGGAAGAAGCCAGAGTCATGGAGGCAAAACAGGAAGAGGTTTTATCCTCGCTCGGAATCACAAGAAACTAAAATAATCATTTATCATGATTTGTTGGAGAAATAAATGGCTGGTTACGGTCGCGGTACAAGCGGTATTGATCGCTGTACAGCTTTCTTTCTTATATTTGCTGCTTCACTTGAGGCTATAAAGATCCCGCTGTATGGGCTTATCGGTGCTCAGGGTGTTTCTTTTGCTGCACCGGCACTTGATCTTCTTACCGTGTTCATCACTGTATATGTTCTTGGTGGCTACTATACTGTCAGACATCTTATCCGCTACAGGATCAGAAGAAAGAAATACTCAAGTATAAGGGTCATATATGAAACAGCTTTTATGCCGTCTCTTACGGGCGGTATAGTTCTCGCTGTAATATGTGCCTCACTGAGCAAATATATTTCCGGCATTGCAGGGGCAGACTTAAACGGAAGTCTTGTATACTGTGTGCTTTCGCTTTCTGTGGCTTTTCTTTCTGTTGTTGGTGTCATATGCGGGTATATAGAGAGTTTAACTAATGATATGGCTACTGTGATAACAAGTTGTATCTGGTCAGTACTGAGCATTGTCCTTGGACTTATCGGTGCAACGTCTGCATATCGTTATGGCTGCAAGGTAGCGGCTCTCCTGAGAAATGACAACATCGCATATATTTACGGCGCTGCCGGCCTTATGTGCGGCATGGCTGTATCGTGTCTTGTTGTGCTTGTACTTTGGCTGCTGATTTACCATTCAATAAATCATACAATAAACGACTGGCTTAATGAGCAGTCAGACTATAGATCTGAAAAAGAATCCCGGAAGAATATCCGCAGGTCAGTATTTTCCGTTTTTATTGTCTTCCTGTTTGCAGCGCTGTTCTTTACAATGCCACATATGCTGGACAGACGTCTGAGTTTTACTTTTTCAGAAATTTCCGACCATGAAATAAGATCTGTATGGGCTGTGGCCGACTCAAAAGTATTCGCTCTGATATATGTGATTTCCTTCCTGCTTGTCATTCCATTTACAGCATATAAGGCGCCACTTGCTTCACTGCTTGTAAGACGTGATCGTGATGCTTTCAGCTCAAGATTCGGAATGATAATGCGAATTGCAAATTACCTGCTTCTGCCTGTATCGTTTTTCTGTATAGCTGCCGCCAAAGTCATAACCGCCCTTGGGTTCGGGATCGATGACACGGCCGCACAGTCTGTCATGCAATTATCAGGGATGACAGTCCTTTTTCTTTCCCTCAGCATAATTCTTATTCTTATATATGCTGCCGCTGATGACATGAAAACAGTGCTCGAATCCACTTTGTTCTCCTGCGCAGTGCAGACGATACTATTTGTAACACTCATATCAATAGTGCACATGTCTCCTGAAAAAGCTGGAGCCATAGCATTGCTTGTCTTTTACATTATTAACACGGTTTTCCTACTCGTCATGAAAAACTATTACACTCTCCACCGTAACAGGTGGATTGCAAATACGATAGTTAATGCTCTTTGCGCAGTAATTGCAGCGATCCCTGTCTTTCTTCTTCAGACTGTCCTTTTTGACAGGATCGGGTCTCTGGCATCACTTATCATACTTATTATTATCTATTATGTGATCTATATTATACTTACACTGTTCCTCCGGGTCGCTGATCTCAATAATATCGACAGATTGCCCGGTGGGCGGATCATAGTGACTCTTGCTGATCTTTTCAATCTGTAGAGACAAAAAAGCCAAGTCATGGAGGCAAGAGTGGAAGATTATGCTGATGCATAATCTTTCACTCATCAGGTTTGTGCCTGAGCACAAACCTGAATAACACAGCCAGAAAACCGCATACGCGGATTTTCTGGCGTGAGCCTTCACAAAAAACGCTCAGGCATGAAAGGCAAACATGGCAGCACAACACGAAAAACCAGATGTGGCCGTCATAGGCGGCGGAGCCGCAGGGACAATGGCTGCAATAGCATCTGCAGATATGGGTATAAATGTCGTTATCATTGAGGGAAATGACAGACTTGCCGCCAAGATAGATGCAACAGGTAATGGCAGATGCAACATATCAAATGAGTTCATAGATGACAGTTGTTATCATTCTTCTGAGAAGTTTGACAGCAACTGTTTTTTCAAAACATTTGGCCGCGATGATCTTCTTGATTTCTTTAAGGATCACGGTATATATTTTCACGAGAAGAACGGCGGGGCCATATATCCGAGGACTGACTCTGCCGCAACAATCTCATCAGCACTCAAACAAATTGCAGAAGAGTCAGGCGTCACTGTACTGTCAGGGCGCAGAGCAGAAGCTGCTTCAATAGATAAGAATGGCTGTTTTCAAATCAATATGATCGATAATGACGGACACCGGTCTGATTTAGAAACAAAGAAGCTCCTTATCACAACAGGCGGAAAGGCAGCTCCAAAGACAGGTTCAGACGGAACAGGCTACGGTATTGCAGAAAAATTCGGTCATACCATTATCGAAACTCTTCCGGCTCTCACAAACATCATTACGGCAGAGAGTCTTAAAGCTGCAGCACTTATTCGTTGTGATGCATCTGTAAAGCTTCTTGCAGATGGCAATGAGATTGGTCATGAAAAAGGCAATATCCAGTTCAAAACACATTCCATATCAGGTATCCCTGTGATGCAGCTAAGTGGAAGAGCAGCGTATTACCTGGGGAAAGGTGATAAATGTGAGCTTAAGATAGACTTTATTCCGGAGCTGTCTGATGATGATTGGTCAGGAGAGCTGCAAAGAAGAATGGATAATGCAGCTGTAAATGGCAATTTGACACTTGCAGAATTCGCACTTGGACTTGTTCACCCCAAAATAGCATCACTTGTAGCCGGCAAATTGTCGCTTGTTGCTGAGAGTAAGATCAGGAACCTCAACAGCGATGTCCTGCTTAAGTTTCTGCGTACAATAAGGGAGTGTCACTTTGAGCTGTCCGGAGTCGGAAGTTTTGACGAAGCACAGACAACTGCCGGTGGGATCGATCTTGATGAGGTCACTTCTGACTGTGAGTCAAAACTCGTAAATGGGCTTTACTTTGCCGGTGAAATTCTTGATGTGGACGGCAAATGCGGTGGATATAATCTGACATTTGCTATGTGCGGCGGGTATAAAGCGGGCCGTTCTGCAGCTGATTCTCTTATACAAAAAACAGGGAGATAAAATATTGTTATCAATAACACAGATCAAAATTGAGTGCGGTCACGGCGGGAAGTCAGGCGTTGATGCACTTGAGAACAAGATTAAAAAGATTCTCAGACTAAATCCAGGTGATAAGCTTGATTTCAGGATCACAAAACATTCAGTGGACTGCCGGAAAAAACCACTTCTTTTTGACGTATACAATGTCGCAGTAAAGCTTTCTGAAAGTCTTGAGAAAAAGCTGCTTGCGCGCAAAATACCAGGATGTTCACCATATAGCGAAAAGAAATATGTTTTCCCCGTAAACGGCAGTGAGTCTTTGACAGAACGTCCTGTAATAATAGGCTTCGGGCCCGCAGGGATTTTTGCGGCACTTATGCTGGCATATAACGGATATAGACCGCTCGTCCTCGAGCGTGGCCGCTGCATGGCTGAGAGGACAGAAGATGTGGAGAAGTTCTGGTCAGGCTCAAAGCTCAATGAGAACTCCAACATTCAATTTGGCGAGGGCGGCGCAGGCACTTTCTCTGACGGAAAACTTAACACTCTTGTAAATGACAGAGAAGGCCGCGACAGGGCGGTACTTGAGCAATTTGTTTCAGCAGGTGCTCCAAACGAGATACTATACGAAGGCAAACCGCATATAGGTACTGATATTCTCAGGAATGTCATCAGTGAACTGAGACACAGAATAGAAAACTCCGGCGGTGAAGTGCGTTTTGATTCCTCAGTCACATCACTGACTGAGGAAAACGGAAAGATCACAGGTGTTGTTGTAAACGGCGACGAGAAGATACCGGCATCTGTCGTAATTCTTGCACCTGGTCACAGTGCGCGCGATACTTTTGAAGAACTGTACCGTGAAGGCGTTTGTCTTGAGCAGAAAGATTTTGCGGTAGGCTTCCGCGTGCTGCATCCCCAATCGCTTATTGATCATGATCAGTATGGGACAGTCAGTGAGGATGACCGCAGGGCAAAACATCTGACCCCCGCATCATATAAACTTGCCGCAAAGAATGCTTCAGGGAGAGGTGTATATTCTTTCTGTATGTGTCCCGGCGGCTATGTTGTAAATGCTTCTTCTGAGAGAAATATGCTGGCTGTAAACGGAATGAGTTATTACGGGCGTGGCAGCGCACAGGCTAACAGCGCTATAG
>JAAZDA010000154.1 GCA_012512995.1 Clostridiales bacterium
AACCTCGAGTCACACGGAAGCTGGGATGAAGGACTAAAGCGCGGCGATATGTCGCTCACTGTGCCGAATTGCCACAAAGAGTGGAAGCCGATCATGCTCGACCGCGTGAACAGTTGCTATCAGAGGGACAAGAATCATCCTTCGATACTCATCTGGTCGGTCGGAAACGAATCGTATGGCGGCAGCGTGATATACGCGATGAGCCAGAAATTCCGCGAGCTCGATAATACAAGACCCGTGCATTATGAGGGCGTTTTCAATGACCGCAGATACAATGATTCGTCTGACATTGAGAGCCGCATGTATGCAAAGGTCGACGAAATAAAGGCATTCCTTTCAAAGCATCGCGATAAACCGTTTATTTCGTGTGAGTATACACACGCCATGGGAAATTCCTGCGGCGCAATGTTCAAATATACCGATCTCGCGGATGAGGAGCCTCTGTATCAGGGCGGATTTATCTGGGATTACATTGATCAGTCAATAACGAAGAAAGACCGCTATGGCAGGGAATTTCAGGCATACGGCGGAGATTTCGGAGACAGACCTACCGAATATCACTTCAGTGGAAACGGGATCGCGTGCGGAGAGGACAGAGAGCCATCTCCCAAGATGATGTCCGTGAAATATAACTATCAGGCGATAAGTGTCGTGATAAAGAAGGCGGTAACCGGCAAAACAAGTGCTGCCGGAAAGTCATCAGGCACGGGGCTTGTAGCGCAGATAACCAATAAGAACCTGTTCGTTCCGACATCGGAATATGAGGCGGTCTGCGAACTGCTGAGGAACGGGGAGTCAATCGAGTCATGCGAATTTGATACTGATGTGGCACCGCTTTCGAAGAAAGTGGCAGCGCTCCCTCTAACACTTCCGATGGATGACGGCGAGTATTGCGTTCGCGTGAGTTTCAGATTAAAGAGTGACTGTGCGTGGGCTAAGGCCGGTCACGAGGTGGCGTTCGGAGAAGCCGTTTTCCGCGAAGACTGCAACGACGTGATTACAGCAAATGAAAGAATTTTACTTAATCAGAGAACGGCGCAGACACAGAAAGCCTGCCGCGTTGCGGCGGCCATAGAACCGGAACCTGCACCGCTCAGGATAGTGCGCGGGGTGAGCGATCTTGGAATTCACGGCGATTGTTTTGACGTGATGTTCGGATATAAGTTCGGCACGATCGTTTCGTACAGGTATAACGGCAGGGAAATGCTTGACAGCCTGCCAATGCCGAATTTCTGGAGAGCGCCTACTGACAATGACAACGGCAACAGCATGCCGCAGCGCTACGCACAGTGGAAGATAGCGAGCCTTTATACGACCTACAACGGGATGGCATCATTCCCGGATCATTATTATCCGGAGATAAGAGAGATTCCTGGCAGCATTGAGGTTTCATTTACTTACAATGTGCCGACCAAGCCGTCATTTGAGTGCACGGTTAAGTACTCTGTAACGGCTGACGGAACGGTGCGCGTCCACATGATGATGGATCCGCCTGAGGAACTCGGTGACATGCCGGAATTTGGAATGATGCTGAGAATGGATGCGGATTATGACCGCGTAAAGTGGTATGGACTTGGACCTGATGAGACATATTCTGACAGGACGCAGGGAGCAAAACTCGGAATATATTCTCAGCTTGCTAAGGACGCGCTTGCGCCATACCTCATCCCGCAGGAGAGCGGCAACAAGATGGGAGTCAGATGGGCAACTGTAACGGATAAGAGGAACAGAGGACTTCTTTTTGCAGGAGACGGGATGAACTTCTCCGCACTGCCGTGGTCGCCTCACGAGATAGAATCGGCAGGACATCCGTTCGACCTGCCTGAGATACACCACACATACATTCGTTGTGCCCTGGCCCAGATGGGCGTTGCAGGAGATGACGGGTGGGGTGCAAGAACTCAGCCGGAATTCCTGTTGCCGGCCGGACAGAAGATGGAATTTGAATTTGCGTTCAGGGGAATGATGTGAACGTTGCGCGGAGGGAGAGAAATTAATGGACAAGTTTATCGTTAACATTATTCATCGGCCGGAGCTCAATCCGGAGTATGCCGAGAAAGTCACGGGTGCCGGCAAAAAATCTGAGATAGGCAGATCGTCGCTGGTCGATGAGTCGCTGGATATTTTCAGGTTCCAGCAGGAGACGGCACACAAAAATGGATTGAAGACGACCATACAGATCACGTATGCATCGCTCTTTTCTCAGGAAATTATTGATATGGCGAAGTCTGATCACGACAAGTACGGTGATGAGATAGGACTCTCGCTCCTGGGTCTCCCATGCCCGGAGTTTGAGAAGAAATATCACACCAAAGACTTCTGTATATGGATGTTTTCTCTGGAAGATAAGAAGTCGATCGTAGATGATGTTTTTGCAAAGTTCCATGATGCTTTCGGGTTTTATCCGGAGTCGACAGGCTCCTACTACATGGACGCAGACCTCATCAATTACATAAAGAAGAGTTATCCGGGCGTAAAGTGCGCGGTCGCCACATGCTGGGAAGAAGGCCCCAAGGCCTATCATACATGCAATAACTCATGGTACACATTTATGGACGGCGGCCCCTGGGCTCCGTGGATTCCGTCAAAACAAAATACGCACGCGCCTGCTGCCAATGAAAAGGAGGATTCCGGCATCGTCGCGATACCTCACCTTTCCCGCGATCTCATCGCCTGCTATGACGGCAATGGTTCGAACTTCGGGACCCATCCGCAGAATGTGCTGCGTGGCATGATCTATGACAGCAAGAAGTGGGAGTATCCGTACCTTTACAACCTGATCGATCAGTATAGAGATCTCGAGAAATATAATAACGGCTATGGATATAACATGATGTTCGTCGGACCTTGCTGGCTCAATAAGTTAGGCCGCTGGGAAGCCCCATATGAGCTTCTTAAGAAGTCATATGAAGACGGCATGGCGTATTATGGAAAGCTTAAGAAGGAAGGCAAGCTCACAGATATGACGATGGCTGAGTTCGCTGACTATTACCGCGGCAAGAAGCACTATACAGAGCCCGAATGCGCGCTGTGGCGCGATATCCTCTACGGCTCTGACAAGCAGCTCTTCTGGTACTGTGATCCATATATGAGAGCCTGCATCAACATGGATCAGGGCGGCGCGCTCGTTGACCTTCGCAATTATTCGGCAAAACTTGAGTGGAAGATCGGTATTGGTACAGATCACATAACTGACTGCTCGTATCCTTTCCTCATTCAGGAGAAATATCGTGCTGGTTACTTCACTCATTACGCAGGAGAAGGAACCGTTCGCAGCGCGAAATTTTCATATAAGGGAGAGGTCGCAGATCTCTGCCAGTGCCGCACACATGCTCACTTCACTGCAACCGGGATCGGAGTGCCTGCGGCAGAAAACTCGTCTGCAACGGAAAATTCGTCTGTGGCCGGAACTTCAGCTGCAACGGATAATTCGTCTGTGACAGCAGAAAACGCATCTGTGGCCGGATCCGCAGCTACAGCCGCTAACACTCTAGGAGAAACTTCTGTCAAGGTACGCACATTGACACTTGATCCGGTAGAGATTGTTTTCTCTGATCTAAGGTTCAAGGTCCAGAGCATCATTACATTCAGGGAAGGCTCACAGGAAATCGGCTTCACCAGGAAGATATTCGACATGAGCGATCCTGCGGCTAAGGTCGATGTCCGTGAATACATGACAGCCTGCTACGGCACAACTGAGTACTCGGAGAATATGAACGGGATCGTGCTCGGAGTAGACGCTGATAAGAAACAGGATATTATCGAATACCAGTACAAAGATCGCACGGCATCTGCCGGCGGCGCTGATGTAGTCTGGGCAAAGATCCCACAGATCGACACTCTTGTATCCATGGAAGCTGACAGGAAAGATGTGACGGGATACGTTCATGAAGGATATGCGTTCTCGCCGATGTTCACGCTCGGATATACCGGAGAACTCGGAGATAAGGAGGAACTGACAACATGGCTCAGGCTGGAAAAGGAAAACTGAATTACAGATGCCCGTCCTGCTTTATGAGGGATCTTGACATAGATATGTTTTACGATGCGGACAAGAAAGAATATTACTGCATTCGCTGCGAGTACACCGGAACGGAAGAAGATGTGCTTAAGTTCAATGAAATAGTCCGCATAAGGTATACGGCTATGAGTAAGAGATACACGAAGTTCGATTTCGACTGATGAAGCCGCACACCTGCCTGTCAAAGGCAGGTGTTTTTTGTGCATGGCGCAAATTCGTAGTAAAATAGCTTTTGTTGGAATTGCCAGAAGCGAAAAGCCGAACATGAGTTCCGACATAAATACATAATTCTGAAAAAGGTGGACACAGCACATATGGGGAAATATTTTGGAACTGACGGTTTCAGAGGAGAAGCAAATCAGGTCCTGACAGCGCAGCATGCGTTCAGGATCGGCAGGTTCCTCGGCTGTTACTATACGTCGAGCGCGCGCCCCGGCAAAATCGTTATCGGCAAGGATACGCGCCGCAGCAGCTATATGTTCGAGTATGCACTTGCTGCAGGAATCACAGCTTCCGGCGGTGATGTCTATCTGCTCCATGTCACGACAACGCCTTCGATCTCATATGTCGTGAGGACTGAAGACTTCGACTGCGGGATAATGATCTCGGCGAGCCACAATCCATTCAACGATAACGGGATCAAGCTTATCGGCGGCACAGGCGAGAAGATCAGCGGTGAGATGATAGACAGGATGGAAGAGTATCTCGACAGACCGAATGATGATCTGCCGCTGGCGACAGGCGAGAGCATCGGCCGCACGATCGACTATGTTGTCGGCCGCAATCGCTACATAGGCTATCTTATTTCACTTTCGACTCATTCATTCAAGGATCTCCGGATCGGGCTGGATGTCGCGAACGGCAGTTCCTGGGAAATGGCCAGATCGATATTCAACGCGCTTGGCGCCAAAACTCATCTCATAAACAATGAGCCCAACGGCTTCAATATCAACAAGGACTGCGGAGCCACGCACGTAGCAGGCCTGCAGAAATTTGTCACAGACAACAAGCTTGACATGGGTTTTGCCTTCGATGGCGATGCTGACCGTTGCATCGCAGTAGACGAGATGGGGCAGATCGTGAACGGCGACAGGATCATGTATATTTTTGCAAAACAAATGTCGCAGCAGGGCGAGCTTCCACAGAACACAATAGCTGCCACGATGATGTCCAATTATGGGCTCATGAAATCGCTTGAGCGGATCAATTGCCACGTTTCAGTCACTGATGTTGGGGATCGTTTTGTCTACGAGAGAATGACTGAGAACGGCTACACGCTCGGCGGTGAGAAGACGGGCCACATAATTCTCTCAAAATATGCGACTACTGGTGATGGAATACTCACTGCGGTCAAGCTCACAGAAGCGATGCTCGACAGGAAGAAACAGCTTTCAGAATTATCTGAAGGATATGAGGAATATCCGCAGATACAGCAGAATCTGAGAGTTTTTGATAAGGCGGCGGTCCTTAATGATTCAAAGGTCCTTGACGAGAAGGAAAAGCTTGCCGCAGAGCTTGGAAGTGAAGGCAGGATAATCCTCAGAAAGAGCGGGACGGAGCCGGTCGTCCGTATACTTGTAGAAGCCAGGGATAAGGGCGCATGCAGAGGCTATATCGATCGTCTGACAGAGGTGATCGACAGCGAGGGTTACATTGACAGGAACAAGGAAGCCAGCAGCGACGGGGTCTTCTGAAGTTACTCTTCTGAAGAATGACAAGCAGGAAGTTGAATTTATGAATCTGGTTTATACAACGAAGCAGAATAATGGTGAAGAATATCTAGAGGTGACCGGGGCGAAAGCGCCGGCCACTTTTGTAATAGTGCCGAAGAAGGTTGCCAGTATTGCGCCGCATGCCTTTGAAGGAAGAAACGATATAAGAGAAATTGTTTTGCCTGATTCTGTGACTAAGATAGGCTCATTTGCATTCTACAGATGCGGGTGTTTAAGAAAAATCACGCTTACCGATTCATGCACTGATTACGGTGACGGCGCGATAAGGGGCTGCAGCGGGTTGACGGATATTGAGGTGTTCTGCGGCGGAAGACATCAGGACGATACGGATGAGATGGCAAACAGTGAAAACTCGAACAGTGATCGGAAGACAGATGTCCACACCTCGGATTTCACAATCATACGCTCTATGCTTCGCGACAGTGATGCGCAGCTGACATTCTTAATTCATCTGCCCGGCGCGGACGCCTGCCTCGCCTTCCCTTCGTTCACTGATGTCGCGACAGAAAATACATATGCGAGACAGATCCAGTTCGACATATCAGGCTCAGGTTACGGCTACCGCGAGGTGGTGGGCTCGAAGGAAATAGGCTGGCGCGAATATGACAGGCTTTTTGGCAGAGCAGCTATAGATTCAGTCGAGACAGCTGCGCTTGTCGCACTTTCAAGGCTCATGTATCCGTATATGCTGGAAGATCAGGCGCGGGTAAGGTATGAGAGTTATCTTGGAGACCCGGACAACAGCCCGCGCATTCTTTCATGGCTGGTCGGAGCAGAGGGCGCGGTGAGCGCCGTGGGAGCTGTCGGAAATGTCGGCGCGATGGAAGATGGAACGAGGCTGAGCCGCATAAAGTTCATGGGTGAACATGAACTCATAAATATCAATGCCTTTCCCGCCGCGATAAAACTTGCATCCAGCGCAGGCAAGACAGAGATCGCAGCGCTCCTTATGGAATATTCGAAGCGCAGAGAAGGAAGTTTTGACGAATTTGTGCTGTAAGTTGTGATTGATACTTGAAAAATGATACCGTTTCGGCCAAAATATGATTGGGACAAACATTAGACGAAAGGAGCATTAATATGTTTTATATAAAACGAAATATTGAAGATGTTTTTATGAGACTCAATGAACAATTTCCGGCCATACTTGTTACTGGCCCGCGTCAGGTCGGCAAAACAACTATGCTAAAACAAATGGTATTACGCGAAGGACGCAGTCGCACATATGTTTCTCTTGATGATCTAAATGAAAGGTCACTTGCAAAAACAGATCCGGAAATGTTCTTTCAACTTCACAGACCGCCGGTCTTTATTGATGAGATCCAATATGCACCTGAGCTTTTCACATATATAAAAAAATATGTGGATGAGAACCACCATGCAGGTGATTTCTGGATAACTGGTTCACAGATATTCAAAATGATGGAAGGAGTGCAGGAATCGCTGGCAGGAAGGGTGGCATTGATGCATCTTTCACCGCTTTCACAGCAGGAAATATCCGGAACTTCATATGGAGCTTTTACATTGAATATAGAAAAACTCAAGGCACGTCATGAGGTAAATGCTTCTGTTACAACACCTGAGATATTTGAACGTATTTTCCGGGGAGGAATGCCGGCATTGATAAGCGGGAGCATAAACGATCGCAACGTGTTCTATTCGAGTTATCTGAACACATATCTTGAAAGAGATGTAAGGGAGCTTTCAGGGACGATAGACTCACTTAAGTTCCTGTATTTTATTACGGCAACTGCCGCAAGAACAGCTGGACTGGTCAATTACAAAGGTATTGCGGATGATTGTGACATAGATCAACTGACGGCAAAAGCCTGGCTCAGGATTTTGGAGACTCTGGGTATCATATTCTATCTGCATCCATATTCAAACAATGTTTTGAAACGCACCATCAAGACTCCAAAACTTTATTTTTATGATACAGGGCTTGTTTGTTATCTGACGAAATGGAGCAGTGCGGAAACAGCTATGAATGGAGCCATGAATGGTGCTTTACTTGAGAATTACACAGTCAGTGAAATAGTAAAAAGTTATCAGAATGCCGGTATGCCTTCATATCTATATTATTATCGCGACAAAGATAACAAAAAGATCGACCTTCTGATGGAGGGCGATGGCACTCTTTATCCGATGGAAATAAAAAAGACCACAAGTCCCGAGAAGCGAATGACTGATAGTTTTACTGTAATTGAAAAATCCCCATTGAAAAGAGGTACCGGAGCAGTCTTATGCATGGCTGAAAAGCTGAGCGCTTTTGACCGCGAGAATCTCATTGTTCCAATATCACTTATATGAAAACAAGAGAAGACCTGATAAATCTCGGCAATCAAATACTTGATGCTACACGGACGACACTGCTGCTAGACATGCGGTTCATGGCGCCCGCTCTTGGCGCGCTCGGATTTAAAATGGATCTTTCCACACGCACGATCGGCACGGATGCTGTCTATATCAGGTTCAATCCGAGCTACATTTTCCAGCTCTATCTTGAACAGCCTCTCGCCATGAACAGGACATATCTGCACATCGTCTTGCACTGTCTCTTCAGGCATATGTTCACATCGGCGGAGCAAAGGCACAAGGACGCAAGGCTCTGGGATCTCTCGTCTGACATCGCGGTCGAGTCAGTCATTGATTCAATGGACTACACGTGCACAAGAAGGGTAACGGTCGATTTTCGTGAGGAGTGGTATGAAAAACTGGGGGCCGAGTGCAATGTTTTGACGGCGGAGCGTATTTATCAATACCTCTCGACGATCAAGATTGATCCTGACCTCGAGGCGCATCTTGAGCGCGAGTTCTGGAACGATGACCACCAGTTCTGGGATCGCATGAAGGATGAGAATAAGGACGATAAGGACAAAGAGAAAGATCCATCACAACAAGCTTTGCCTCCGGAGTCTGCAGCGGCTCTTATTCCAAATCTCCGGGTGAGGAGAGCGAAGAAAGAAGAGTGGGAGAAGGCAGCAGGGCGCATTCATGAGGAGCTCGAGCTCAGGAAGAAAGCGTCGGCAGAGCACGGATCGCTCGACAGGATGCTCTCATTTGAACTCAGGAAGCGGGCGAGCTGGAAGGACTATCTGAAGAGGTTTGCTGTCGTTCGCGAGGAGACGCAGGTAGATCCCGACTCCTTCGATTACGGGCTGTACAATTTTGGTATGGAACATTACGGCAATATGCCGATCATTGAGGAGAATGAATTCCGCGAGACAAGAAAAGTCGAGGAACTTGCGATAGTCATTGATACTTCGGCGTCATGCCAGGACGCGCTCGTGCAGGAATTCCTGAATGAGACGGCGACGATACTCGCGTCTCAGGAGACCTTCTTTCACAAGGTGAATGTCCATGTCATAGAATGCGACGAGCATGTCCAGAGCGACACTCTGATCACAGATGTGGCAGACATGAAGAGATATGCTGACGGTTTTCATATAAAGGGCGGCTATGGCACCGACTACAGGCCGGTATTTGCGTATATAGAAGAGAGACAGGGACAGGCTGGCGCAGGCGGCGCGACTTCTGGCGGTGCAGCGCCGGGAGTGTCCACGAGGACACTTGACGGCAAGCCTGTGTATTCTGATTACAGGAACTTGCGCGGTCTTATTTACTTCACTGACGGTTTTGGCATATACCCGACAAGACCGACCAGGTATGACACAGCATTTGTTTTCCGCAGGGACGAAGATTTTGACGACAGCAAGGTACCTGACTGGGCAGTGAAACTGTATATAGACGAGGTGTGAGTGGAAATTAGCTGAGCCGGGAGGTCGTGACTCCGGAATGTCAGCGCATTTAACAAGTTAGAGCGCTTTGCGCTCATATTTCAGGCGGAAGCATCGTTCCCCGGGAAGTCGTAGTGCCTTGAGCGAAGCGAAAGGAATGATTAATAATGAACATTAAGCAGGCAAAAACAGAAATAGAGAACACGATCCGCTGTTATCTTGAAAAAGACAAGACAGGCGCATATGAAATCCCAGTGGAGCAGCAGCGACCGATACTTCTGATCGGGCCTCCGGGAATCGGCAAGACCGCAATCATGGAGCAGGCGGCTGAGGACATGGGTATCAACATCGTCTCTTACACGATCACGCATCATACGAGGCAGAGCGCGATCGGCCTGCCGTTCATAAGCAAGCGGAATTACGGCGGCAAAGAGTATTCTGTCACGGAGTACACGATGTCGGAGATCATCGCGTCCATCTATGATCAGATCGAGCTCAGCGGCGTCAAAGAGGGGATATTGTTCTTGGATGAGATCAACTGCGTCTCCGAGACGCTCGCGCCCACCATGCTTCAATTTCTTCAATACAAAACATTCGGCACCCACCACGTTCCAGAAGGATTCGTCATTGTGACCGCAGGCAATCCGCCGCAGTACAACAAGTCTGTCAGGGATTTTGATATCGTCACGCTCGACCGCGTCAAGAAGATCGATGTCGAGGAGTATCTTGATGTCTGGAAAGAATACGCATACAAGGCAGGCGTCCATGGCTCTGTCATGAGTTACCTGGACATCAGGAAGAATCATTTTTATTCGATAAGGACTGAGGACGAGGCCAAATATTTTGTCACCGCCCGCGGCTGGGAAGACCTGTCAAGGATAATCTATGTCTATGAGAAGCTGGGCATCAAAGTCACGAAAGACCTCGTCGTTCAGTATCTGCAGGATCCCGATATAGCGACGGACTTCGCGACATACTATGAACTCTACAACAAATACCGCAAAACATATAACATCCCCGAGATCCTCAGTGGAAAGTTCTACGATGCAGAGGGAGCAGATGAGCGCGCTATCAGGCTTTCAGAGGCACCGTTCGATGAGAAACTCAGTATTCTCGGACTTATCATAGACAGCCTTAATCAGGAATTCCGTGAATATGCGGATGATCAGGCAGTGCAAAAACTCCTGTATGCCGAACTCGCCAAAGTCAAGGCAGACATGAATGGCAGAGGCGCAAGTGCTCACAACTTACCGGGAAGCTATGTCGCAGGCGGCGCGATAAATGGCAGAAGGCGATCTCTACATCACAGACCCAGTGGAAGCTATGTCGCGGGTGGCGCGATAAATGGCAGCGCCGCGGACAGCAGAGGCGCAGACGACAGCGTTGTATCAGGCAGCATCAGTGCAATTATACGTAAGTCTGCTGACGAATTCAGAAGCCTTTATCGCAGCAAAGCTGAGGCAAAACTTGTCTCGCACGATGATGAGAGAGTGATGCGCAGTGCGTCAGCGGCGCTCGATGAACTGGCAACAGAACTGACAATGAATATAGCTGAAAATGATGGTGGAAATGATGGCGGCAGCCCTGAAAACGGAGCATGTACTCAGGTCGATGGAACAGTGCCAGCAGGTGGCAATTCAGGTTTTGCACCTGTCAGTGAATGGTTCAGAAAGCGGGAGAAGGCACGCCTTGATAATGCGAAGGCGGCAGGCGAACACCTGACCAATAGTTTTGACTTTATAGCGAAGACATTCGGCGAGAGCCAGGAAATGGTGTTGTTCCTGTCAGAACTCACAGCTGGATATTACAGCCTTAAATTTGTGAATGAATGTGGCAACGACGAATATTACCGCTACAACAAACTGCTGCTCCTCGATGACAGACGCAGCAAATTAGTGAACGAGATAAATTCGTATAAACTGTAGAGCAACTGTATATAGTTTTGCTACGAGATAAATTCATACAGCCTGCTTCCCCTTACCCGCGAAAGATGGTGTGTCTCGCGTTTAGCGGGTAATACGTCAATTCAAACAATCCAGTAGAACTTTTTGAAATTAATGAAACCAATTAACAGTAACAATGCAGTAATTGAGTCATGATAAATTCATTCAATCTTAAGAATTACATAAGAAGTTTGCCTTTATAATGAAATAGTACAGTGATTGCTGATAACGCAGAATGGCGGGAGGCGACCGCAAGCAATTGAGCGAGAATACGAGATGCCCTGGTGTGGTTATGAAAGCTAAATGCAGGAGAAACGACTTATGTCATTTGTTGAAATGAAGGATGTCAGGAAGACATATAAGATGGGCGACGTTGAGATACATGCGGTGGATGGCATGAATTTCAACATAGATGAAGGCAAGTTCACGATCATCGTAGGACCCAGCGGAGCAGGCAAAACTACTGTCCTCAACATTCTCGGCGGAATGGACACCGCGACTTCCGGCGAAGTAATAGTAGACGGAGAGCATATCAACGAATACAGCAACAGGAAACTCACGGATTACAGACGTGAAGACATTGGATTTGTTTTCCAGTTTTACAATCTTGTACCAAATCTGACCGCAAAAGAAAACGTCGAGTTGGCGCTTCAAATATGTAAGGATCCCCTCGATGCTGCAACTGTTCTTGGAGAAGTCGGTCTAGGTGAACGACTGGATAATTTTCCGGCGCAGCTATCAGGTGGCGAACAGCAAAGAGTAGCAATTGCCAGAGCGCTTGCAAAGAACCCCAAGCTCCTCCTGTGCGATGAGCCTACAGGGGCTCTTGATTACAACACAGGTAAATCAATTCTCAAGCTTCTTCAGGACACATGCAGAAAACAGGGAATGACAGTATTTGTGATCACGCATAACTCGGCGCTTACGCCGATGGCAGATCACGTGATCAAAATAAGGAACGGCAAGGCAGCGTCATCAGTGATGAACGAGGACCCGAAACCAGTGGAAGAGATTGAGTGGTAAATGCCAAATCGTGAGGAGCACGATTTGGCATACGAGGTTTGCGCGTAGCGCAAACTTCGGGGGTGTTGATACCGCATGATTGTAATGCGACTGTGGGACAGTCGCATACGAGGATGGCTCGAAGAGCCATCCTCGGGGTTGTGACAGTGCACGATTTGGCATACGAGCTTAATGTGAAAGCGAAGCTTTCACATACGAGGTTGGGAAAAGAGCCATCCTCGGGGTTGTGACAGTGCACGGTTTGGTGTTGAGGATAGAGATTTGCATAATAAGAAAGCGTTGAAGAAGAATTTCATGATGGGGATCCGAAGGAGCATGGGACGCTTTATTTCCATCATGCTGATCGTCGCGCTTGGCGTTGCGTTCTACTCGGGGATAAAGGCATCAGAACCGGATATAAGGCTTTCACTTGATCAGTATTATGACAGGACGAAGCTGCTCGATATCAGGGTCCAGGGAACATTAGGACTCACTGATGATGATCTCGATGCGATCCGTGCGCTTGATGGTGTTCAGACCGCAGAGCCCGCCAAAACAGTTGATGTCCTTTATGATCTGAACGACAGTCAGGATGTTCTTCATTTCTCCACTATGGGCACTGACATGGATCTTGTCGAAGCTACGGAGGGCACGCTTCCGACGAAGGAAAATGAGTGTGCGCTCGATGCGTCTTTTGCTGAGCATAACGGGATAAAAGTCGGGGATAAACTGACTGTATATTTAGATCCTGACAGTACTTCGACGACGAATTCATCAGATAAGGAAGACAATTCGGAAGACAATCCGGAGGACAAGACAGAAGATTCTGACGATATATTATCTGAGTCGACAGATATCCTTGACACCCTCGCGACTGATACTTTCACGGTAACGGCTCTCGCCTCATCGCCGATGTATGTCTCCTTCAGCAGAGGCAGTTCCCAGGTCGGACAGGGCGAGGTGAACGCATTTGTTTTCGTGCCTGAAAGCGCTTTTGTCACTGATGTATACACTGAGATCAATATAATTGCTGAGGGCTCTGCTGAACAGACCGCGTACACAACAGGCTACGATGACATCGTGGCAACGCTTGAAGATACTGTCAAAGGAATAGAGGACGAGCGCAACGATGCGCGTTACGATGAGACGGCGGGCGACGCGCAGCGCAAGATCGACGATGCCAAAGAGGAGATCAGTGATAACCTGTTGACGCTCGAAGATAACAGAATAAAACTTCTTGATTCGCAGAAAGAAATCGATGATTCTACGAAGGAACTTGAGGACTCGGCGAAAGAGCTTGAGGACAATAAAGCCGCATATGAATCCGGCAAAACTGAAGCGGATTCGCAGCTTGCTGCGGCACTCGATAAGCTTAACAGCTCACAGGCACAGCTTGATGCCGAGGAGCAACAGCTCGCCAATGTCAAATTGCTGATCGATGCGGGGCAGACCGATTATCAGGCACAGTACGATGCAGGCATGGCGGCACTCGAACAGGGCAGGACAGAACTTCAGAGTGGCTACGATTCCTACTATTCGCAGAAAGCATCGACAGAGGCTGAGCTTGCAGAAAACGAGTCAAAACTTGATGACGCCGAGAAGAAGCTCGCTGATGGAAAGAAGAAAATCGAGGACGGGCAGAAGGAAATTGATGATGGTTGGGC
>JAAZDA010000155.1 GCA_012512995.1 Clostridiales bacterium
ATATAGCGCAGCGCCCTTTTTGTATCAGGTGCCCTGTAGAGCCGGATCATGAGATAGATAAATAGGGGTATAGATGCAAATGCGATGCCAAATGCGGGGAACATGTTGAGTATTCCATAGGCAAAACCTGAGAGCACCACAATTCCCAGCTCGCCATTTGTAAAACGAGTAGCATTTGTCCTGACGCTCCGACCTGCAGGAAGCTTCTCATCTGGTCTGAAAAGCAAGACTTCTCTGGCAAGCATTGAGAAGGATACCGTCGCTATAACGATCTTAAGGAAATAGTTTACTATGTAGGCAGTAAGAGAGGGCAGAAAGAAATACAGAAGTCCGGTAAGAGAGAGTTCTGAAGGAAGCACATCGCGGCTGACACCTCCCAGGAAAGGTGCCGCTGAGTCATGTGAAAAGAAAGACCCGGTGTTCTTCAGCATCTGATACTGTGCCTGAAAAAGATCAAGGTCATCCTGAACAGCTATGTGTGCATTTTCTCCGGCAATGATATATACCGCTGCCGCTGCCACAAAGAAAAGTCCGATAAGACAGAAATACCAGTATGAAAGGATCGACCTGTTATGCTGGATCTTTCCTTTGTCTTTACTCATGCATGTTCCTCATCGCGCTTTTGTTCCTTGCGGTATTCTCTGTTCAGCACATTGCGCTGGACCTCGAACTGCCGTCTGTTATTGCGCTCCATGTTAGATAGAATAAGTCCGGTAAAAAATGACATCACTGCCGCCAGCATCACAAAGCAACAGACAAAAAGTGTCGGGAATTTGGTTACAAGCCCTGTCGTCAGATAGTTGGCGAATACCGGCACGAAAAAAACCAGCGAAACAACAGCGAGGAGAATCGAGAAAAAGCCGAAGAACTGCATCGGTCTGTAGTTGCGGTAAAGATTAAATATAGTACCAAGTACCCTGAAACCATCCGCAAATGTGTTGAGTTTCGACGAACTCCCTTCCGGACGGTCGCGATACTCTATTATCACGTTTTCGATCTGCATATTATTGTAAACAGCGTGGATCGTCATCTCCGTCTCGATCTCAAAACCATGTGACAAGACAGGAAATGTTTTGACAAAATCATAGCTGAATGCGCGAAAACCCGTCATGATATCGCGGATATTGCAGTTGAAAAGCCTGTTTATTGCTGAACGGACAACAGAGTTGCCTGTATTGTGGAAGGGGCGCTTGTTCTCTGTGAAATATGTTGATGAGAGCCTGTCGCCGACCACCATGTCCGCGTTGTGGCTGAGTACCTTTGCTACCATCTCAGGTGCGGATTCCATAGGGTATGTGTCATCGCCATCGACCATGACGTAACAACGGGCATCTATCTCGCGGAACATGCGTCTTATGACATTTCCCTTTCCCTGAAGGTATTCCTTCCTGACCACCGCTCCGGCCTTTGTAGCCAGCTTTATTGTGTCATCGGTAGAATTGTTGTCATATACATATATAACGGCCTCAGGCAGCGCTTTTCTCGCGTCGCTCACGACTTTTGATATTGTCTGTGCCTCGTTATAACATGGAATCAGGACCGCTATCTTATCCACTTGTTTCTCCTTTACATCACAAATAAAATCCTGTTTTGACGCAGATGATCTTATTGCAGAAAACTATCTGCCACTCACATGATACCTCAGAACCCGGCATATATAAATGCACTCGAATCATAGCCCGGACCATATTCTCCAAATATGATGACGAAGAACAGAAGTGCGAACCATATGAGCCAGCGTGTGACTATGCGGTGACGCGCAATTCTGTCGCGTACAGTCATTATCGTGCCGCCTGAGCTCCCGTCTGCTGACACACTTTTGCCACCGCAGGCCGTAACTGCCTCACCTGCTGCCGCCGCAGCAATACGCGACTTCACCGGTGTCACTTCAAGAATCGACACTACGAACAGGATCACAACTGAAACCGCAAATATTGTAAACTCCGTCCAGTCAAGTCCCAGAGAAAGGAAGGCGCCGCTGAACAGGATCTGTGGATTAAATGTCGTGAATGCACGCCCCAGCATGTGTACCGCATCCCCCGCCGAAGCCGCCCTGAAAAATGTATTGCCAATGTTTACGAGGAAGAATGTCCTGATGATCCTGAAGAGATCAGCGCCGGCCCCTTCCATTTTTATATGCATGGCCGGAAGCACCTTCTTCCAGAAAGGAAGTGTCACCTCACCAATAACAATATAGAACCAGTGAAGCAAGCCTGAACCGATGACGTACTTGATATCTCCGCCATGCCACAGACCGATTGCTCCCCACAGAATAAACATTGCCGTGAATGTCGTGATCTGTTTTCCGGCCTTCTTGCCGAGCTTTTTCTTCATATTGCGGCTCATGTTCATGAAAAGCCCGGATCTGAGGAGAGGATAGAAAACATAATCTTTCATCCAGACGCCGAGCGTTATGTGCCAGCGGCGCCAGTACTCAGAAATACTCTTTGAGAAGAAGGGCTGTCTGAAGTTTTCCGGCAGCTTAAATCCAAAGGTCTCAGCTACGCCCATGACTATATCCATACAACCCGAAAAGTCCGTATAAAGCTGAATCGTGAACATGACTGCGCCGATCCAGATCCACGCGCCCCGGTACTGTGTGTAATTGTCAAAGATCGTGTTTGCCATGACCGCGGCGCGCTCTGAGATCACGAGCTTTTTAAAGAAGCCCCAGACCATGCGCTGCAGTCCTTTTGTAACTTTATTATAGTCAAAACTGTGTCCTGCAAAATACTGTGCGCCGTCATTTCTGTATATCACTATGGGACCGGATACGACAGTTGGAAAGAAAAGGCCGTAAAGTGCGAGTTTTGCCGGGTTCTTCTCGAGTGGCGCTATCCCGTTATATACATCGAACGCGTAGCCCGTCAGAATAAACGTGTAGTAAGAAATGCCGAGCGGAATCGCGACTCCGCCGCCGAACTTCATGTATTTGAGAACGGCAAGCGAACCGATCAGGATCGTGACACAGAAGATCATCGAGGTCCTTCTGATGCCGGGGCGCGCTGATGATGTTTCTCCCATGCATCTTGTGCAGATATATGTTACCGCGATTGCCGAGACCGGCCACATGATCAGCCATTTGTTCCCGCCTGCAAACACATAAAAGGCAAAACTCGAGGCAAGCAGAATGACCCATTGTGCCTTGCGTGGCACTATGTAATAGACAGGCAGTATCAATGCATAGAAGCAAAGAAAATAAAAGGATGTGATCTCCATGTTATGCCGACAGTTTCTTTGAAATGAGATCCACCATCTGTCCGACATTCTTAAGAGTCACGACCTCGCCCATAGAAAACTTCACTCCGAATTCTTCCTCGGCAGCCGCAATAAGATTTATGGGCTCCAGTGAATCCCAGCCGTCAATGTCCGCTGCTGTAGTTTCCTCACCTATGGTTATTGTTTCGTCATCGAAAACATCGCGGAATACACCTGTGAGCTTATTGAATATTTCGCCTCTTGTCATGAAAGACCTCCCTGATCATTTCAGTCATACATCGAAAGTCCGTCCTCTACAGAGAACTTCGACATGTTGTTTATATAACGCTCGACAACCTCATACACCACAGTATCTGGCTGTTCCCTCTCAAGATCTGCATATGAATATCTGTAATAGAATGTCGTGTACAGATGATTGTAATTATATCCGAGGAAAGGAGACATCAGCGATGAGAACGAATCCCCTATTATCATGAGATTGCTGTCAATTCCATCTTTATTGGGATTGTTGAAACTGAACACTGTATTGTCGTCGTTTCTTGTTTCATCCACAGAATGAAGCGTGTAGCCCTTAAGTATAGGTGCCGGATCATTATTAAGCACATTCCCGAGATGGATGAGGCGCGCCAGATCATATGTCGGTACCGAGCCGTCTTCCTTGCCGAGCTGATCAAGCGAAGGCATATCCTCTACATAAAGCGCTTTGTAAAGATCATACGCTCCCAGGAATGCGCCCTCGTTATTCCAGTGCGTGTCATACTTGAAATAAAGCTGTTCGTCCGGATGCTCTTCCTTATATGTCATTATCGTGTCATACGGGCAGACAATGGCGATGTCCGTGTTCTGCTCCAGATAATCGACAACCTGCTCCATGCGTCCGTATTCTGTGAGCTCGCCATATGAGTCAGGCATGTACTCCGAATAGACTCTCTCCTTGTTAGGGCATATCATGATGACAAATTTCTTAACACCGTTCGCCTCGAGATCAGCCTTCATCTGTATCATATTTGCCGCTATCTGCTCGAGTTCGTCAACAGTGAAGAGATTCGTTCCCTCATAATCCGCGACCGGATCTTCGCCGTTTATCTGTGACCCCTTATAAAAGAGCCACCCTTTCTTGCCGATTATTACGCTGTCCGAATTCGTATCATGGAAAACATCATAATCCGCAAGTCCACCGAGCGTGACCAGCTGGTTCCTGAATGGCAGGTGATCATTGAAAAAGCTCTCGAACGAGTCGGCAAAACCCTCTATGCTCTCCCTGGACATCTCAAGCGACGGCATCTCAGATAGCGTAC
>JAAZDA010000156.1 GCA_012512995.1 Clostridiales bacterium
CGTGTCAGACTCTTTGAAGCGCTGCCCGCCTTTGACGTCGATGTCAAAAAGATGGACTTTCCTGTGCTTCGCTATCTGCCTGCCCGCTCTGTCAAAAACATACGCCGTATTATATACGTGTCCGCCATCTATCTCAGGCATGCTCCCCGCCGCAAGGTAGACGCCGTACTCGCGGGCGAGATCCGAGCAGAACTGCCAGCTCGTGCCGCCTTCCGGCTCCGCGAACACCGGAAAAGCCTTTGAGTAATACGGACAGTTCCACATCTCGGGAAGCGTGACGAAATCAGCTTTCTTAACGGCCTCACAGTCCATCAGACGGCGGAGCTGTTCGATATTGGCCTGCTTCGTGTCGTGGACAGGCGTCTGAAGGATGGTGAATTTTATTGTGTTATTTGAATGCATGATGATGCCTCCGGTGATCCAGTGCTCAATTCAAAATCCGAGATATAAATATAGTACGCCCTTTATATGCATAGTCAATGCCTTGTTCCTGCAAAAGATGTTTGAAAAACGCAAAGAACGCCTTTCATTTTTATTCAGCAGAATACTGTGTTGAATTTAGTGGCACCGATCACTATACAAAAATCTTAACTTCCAGAGATTTTGACACTCAAAAGTAAAGCCAAGCGAAAATCCAGTATGGATCCAAGCCTGGCTCTTTGTTATTCTTCACCCAAGAATTTCATGATCTCATCATATGATTTCCCACTCTTGACAAATGCTTCGAGCAATTCTTCGTTCTGGAGTTCATCTCTTTTTCTGTGAAGTTGCTCCAGATCTGCAAGTGCTGCATCATATTTATCTTTTGTGCGGATCACTACTTCTTCTGCCTTTTTGATTTTTTCATTGATGTTGATCTTTCTTCCTGCCATGATAATTACTCCTCTTCCTCACTATCGTGTAACACATCACTGATGACCTTTGCTTTGCATTTTACATATGGGATATCTATTGCAAATGCCTTCAGGATATTTCTCTGCATCGCTGTCACTGCGTGGTCCAATCTGTATATACCATCCAGATGCCGTACCATTTCTATTTTATCGAGTTCCTTAAGCGCTACAGGCACAGTCATGTAATTTGCTTTGCGCCCGCTGCGCTGCATCTCGTCCTTTAACATTGAATATATCTTGTTGCGTATTATGAGTGCCACAAATTCAATGAATATCTTTGCGTCCATCGATTCATCAGAATGTACCCTCATGCTCCTTTTACCTAAATATGATTTATCCCCTCTGAACAGTTTCTCCGATCCATCGCGGCTCTTGTAAAGTTCTATAGCTTCACCTGCAGTCATTCTTTTAGATGTGATGATGACAAAATACCCGCACAGGCTGATCTCTTTATCCACGACGTCTGTCTTTTCTCTTGCAATCAGGAACACTTCATCTTCTTCGCCTTCATGAGCGTAGATGAGTTCAAAATACTTTTCATAACTGGGATCTATTTTTACAGGCCGTCCTTTCAATTTGTCAAGCTGCTTCGACATACGCTCTATCTTTGCTTCGACAGCTTCGCGTTCCGCAGCGTATTTACTGCCGCTGTAGTAAATATGAAAATATCGTTCATCCTCATCAGCTGGGAACAGCCTTTCTTTTACTGTTATACCATCCACTCCGTATCCACGGATCGCACTTGCACGCTTATCTTCGAATGTTCCCTTGTATTTAAGTATCATCTCATTTACAAGGTTCTTCATTCCTTTTACCATTATGACGAAATCATAACCGCATTTATCCATGTAATGTATGTTCTCTTTACTGAAATATCCTCTATCCAAAATGAAACCGACTTTTCTGTATCCGTAGCCATCCGCTCTTTCCAGCATGTACTGCAACTGAGAGATATCAACTATGCTACCTGGATAGTTTTCATAAAACAGCGGTTCACGGTTGCTTCCATCATAGGCTATCGAATAATTGAATATGGGTTTCCCTCGGTCATCCTTAGCATGACCGAATTCCACTATATCGATGTCCCCTGCCTGACAGTTCTTGTTTGTCGAATCATATGAGATGTATATGCGTTCTCTGTGATTTCTCGAAGCATTCCATTCATTCAGAAATCCGACGCTCTGGTTGCCCATCATACTGTTGAGAAAATCGGAAACTTTAGCGTCACTGTATATACGCATCCCGGATGTGAACAGCGGATGATTGTAGGCATAGTCGGGGTAATACTGCCCAGCGTTGTTCTCGGCGATTATCGAATATACCGCAAGATCCAGAAAAAGTCCACTGTCTCTGCCAATGATCCGTGAGCATATATCTTCAAGTCCGTAATTATCGATGATCTTGTGGATCACAAGATATGCTCCTATACGCAGGCAACTGCTTCTATCTGAATTTGATCGTTGCTGCGGCAGTTCAGCATCAGGAAAGAACTTCAGATAGTTCTGATTGGGGAACATCATTGTTGTATCGTCCTCGCATTGTCTGCCGATCGTTGTTCTTTTCGGTATATTATACTTTTTCTCAGCATTGTAGATCCTATCATATTCGTAATTGATATATATGACATCTTTGATTGTTTTCCTGACCAGTTTTCCCCTGGCGTCAGGAATTTTTACCCTGTATTTGAAGTACATTTCGACCTCCCTTTACACTCAATTTGAAAGTGTATATACGCACTCAATTATTGTAACGCTAAAACGCCTGAAAGTCAAGCACATTGTTGAAATTTCAGGCGTTTTATCGATTATTAATATACTCTTCTTATTTGAGTGTCAAAATCTCCGGAAGTTAAGATTCAAATACCATGTTCCCCGTGGATTTATTTTCCTGACTTCCAATGGCAGCATCATTGTTCCATTTGGCTCCCATTACGTTCACAGATCCGGATCTCGATGTATCATCAGTCGCCAGGACAAGCTTTGTGTTTGTACCGTTCTTCCTGATCGACCCGCTCATATACCCCCAAAGAGTGCAGTTTGCCCCGGCACATGATGAGATCTTCACCTCGCCGCCATTGTCACGGACATCTATCGCCGGAGCAGATCTTCCAACGTTCGTAACTGCTGAAGCATCGATCTTCAATCCATTCTCAAGATGAAGATCCACCCCGCCGCAGTCAACCGTTACAAAGACATGGCTGCTTTCACCATTGAGATAATAGTCGCCCGGCTTGTCTATCAAAAGCTGCGTGTTGATCCCATACTGCGAAATGTCGTAGTGACTGCCGGAAGAGAGCGTCACCGTGCTCACGCTGAATGTCGAACCGACCTGCGGTGACGTATTCTCATCGGCATACGCGCTTCCCGCAAGAATCGGAATGGCCCCTGCGCAAAACATAATAGATAAAACGAGTATAAAATAACCTGTTTTCTTTCGTTTCATTTGATGTGCTCCTGACGTTGCGGAGGAGTAACTGTTTATCACACACACTGTAAACTTTTTTAAAGTATAACACAAAAGCGTTTGCTTTTACTCTTTTCTGTTCGAACATATGCTTTTGCTGAATATTAGGAACAGGCCGGCAGCGATATATGCAGCATAGCATATATTAAAGAAGATATACCATGAAAACACGCTTCCGCCAAATATGTCATCAAAACTAATTATCACCAAATAATACACAGGGAATGATACGATTGCATAGCCCGTCATAAAAATATTGATTTTCTCGTGAGTGTATATTTCTCCGGCTATCCCAAGGCCCAGTACGCTGAACGCAAAAACAAATACATCTATAAAGAGCAGATTGAACTGAACAGAATCCACTATATCTTCAAAAGTGCTCTCATTCGCGAAAAAATCCGTATATACAGCAGAACACACAGAAAGCCCTATGATGACCGCTCCTGTGATTTTATTCGGTACCATATTGCCAAGCAGAGCACCTGCAACAATGATCACCGGAAACACAAGTTCCGCAGTATCCATTCCCTTCACAAAAAAAGTCCCTTCGATCAACAGAAAAACGAGTATCCCGGCCAAAACAGGCGGGATCTTCTCAAATGCGGCAGCCGCAATAATAGCGGCAACAATGTAGAATTCTACCAGAAAAAGCCAACTCATTTCATTTCTTCCTCATTCTCAATATCACGCGCAAGAAGTTCCACCACATATGCGGGAGGCGTTCTCTGTCCATCCTCCCAATTTTAGATCGTCTTGTATGGGATACTATACTTCTCGGCAAACTGCCTTCTGTTTAGCCCTGTTTGTAAGTGGTAAACCACATGTACCTGTTCAAACCCACCTGAATCTGAGATAATACAAGTATCAAAAACTTTAGTTGAAGTTTTTGCAACTTGCGAAAGGTGGTATGAACGATGGACACACAGGTAGTAAAACAGAATGTACAAATGTCTCAATGGGCGGGAATAATCCAGGATAGGATTACTTCAGGGAAAACGATCACTGA
>JAAZDA010000495.1 GCA_012512995.1 Clostridiales bacterium
ATGATGCAGATTACCACTAGAACCACTAGAAAAGATGTCAGTATGGCAAAACGTCTCTGCTTTTTCTTTGCTTTATTGCGTTTCTTTTGATCATCAATGATCTTGTGCTCAGGATCGTGAACAGGGGCATAGATCTTTGTGACTGTATCTGTTTCAGCAGAACGTTCTGCTTTCTCTGCTTTTAAATCGGAATTAGAATCAATAGGATTCTGATTTTCAGTATCCTTATGGTTGCTGCTGAATTCATCCATAGATGTGGTCCTCCTGAACGAATAACCATTTTACCACATATCTTAATTATATGGAAAAGCAGGTCCTCAGACCTGCTTGAAATACTGAATAGCCTGGCAGCCTAGACCTGTATGACAGGCGACTACATTGCAAAGCTCTATGACTTGGGTTGAAGCTTTAGGAAATGCTTCCTGAATCATATGATAGAAAGACATAGCATTCTTTACGTCATTGACATGGGCAATAGTTATGGAATAGTTCTCATCAATAGGATCTTTTTTTATGATTTCGATGACCCGCGACATTGCTTTGCGGTAGGTGCGAACCTTATCACAGGTATCAATGCGGCCGCCGGTTGCCTTATTTATGCTCAGAATCGGCACAATTTTCAGAAAACCAGCCATCATTGCTGCCAGCGGGGTAAGACGTCCGCCGCGCACTAGATGATTGAGATCTGAAGGCACTAGAATTGTATTGGCAGAAGCAATCACTTCATCACAGATCAGCTTGATTTCAAGATCCGATTTGCCTTCTTCGTATGCTTTTTTGATCCGCTTGATAAGATATTCCTGTACAACCGCAGTGACATATGTATCAACACATATAATACGCATATTCAATGAAGCGGCAACAGACGTCATAGTGCTTATAGTTCCGGATAGTCCGTTGCAGATAGGAACAGCAATAATGAGTTCTGCACCCTGTGACTTGAGAGAACGGAAGCATTCCTCAACAACACCATAAGCAGGCTGTGAAGTGGACATTGTTTTTTCTTTAAGAAGGTCCTGTATGCAGTCGTTCTTATTGTAATTCTCCATGTCCTGATATGTAGTTGATCCTTCAGTTATCTGAAGAGGAACACTGATTATTCCGTCAGCCGCCAGTTCACTGATTGATTTTCCAGTACCGCTGTCTGTGACATACGCAATTTTCATATTTGAATACCTCGTATCTATTTTAAACTGCCGCGGTATAAATGTAAATCGTTGCAGTTCATGATAAAATATATTCATGACAGTACATTTGATGATACGAAGCGATTACTCGCTTTTAGACAGTACAATTCGCCTTGCTGAGATTGCTTCGCAGGCCAAAAAAATGGGTTTTGCAGCGGCAGTCCTGAGCGATCATAATACAATGCACGGAGCGCCTGCTTTTCTGAAAGCGTGCCGCAGCGAAGGCATAAAACCGATATTCGGCTTAGAAGCAGATATTCTGTATCATGAACAGACTGTTCAATTTCTTCTGCTTGCAAAAGATAATGCAGGATTAAAGAATCTAATTCATCTAAGCTCGGCACTTTGTGAGAATGACCAGCCGGCCTCATATGAACAGCTTTGCACTGCTGCACAGCACTGCGTGCTGATAGCATACGGAGAAGGAGGCTTTATAGACAGTGAGCTGATCCGTGAAGACAGGGATGCTCTGATGCAGAAGCTTTCGCTGATGAAGAATGAACTGCCGCCATTCTACATGGCACTTTCGTATCAGGAATCAGGACTTTGGAAAATCAAGAATGCTTTGCTTAAAAGATGCTGCCAGCCGCTTGGAATCAGAACAGCCGCGGTTAATAAAATCTACTATTTGAATGAAAACGATGATGCGATCTATCAGATAGCCTGCGGTATACGGCTTCAGAAAACATTGAATGAAAAGTCTCTTCCAAAAGTAAAGGGCAGATTTATGCGATCTATACAGCAGATGGAAGAAATATATGATGCGGATGATCTTGCCGCAACGGATTTAATCAGCAGCGAATGCAATGCAGATATGAATCTTGAGAAGACGAGTCTGCCAGTTTATCAAGCACCGGCGCCATTGACAGCAGGTCAGTATCTGACACAGCTGTGCCTTGCCGGACTGAAAAAGCGGCTTCAGGGACAGGATAATCCTGCATATTTGAGCCGATTGAAATA
>JAAZDA010000157.1 GCA_012512995.1 Clostridiales bacterium
ATCCAGTACCCTGTGTTATTCAGGATCCTTTATTGTTGCGGAACACGGATAAATGAGACCCTTGGCATAAGAAAAAAAGATGTTGATCTTGAAAAAGGGATCATCCTACTGAATGAGACCAAAAACAGTAAACAGCGTTATGTAGTCATGGGCGATGATCTGTCCGGTCTTGTCAATACATACGCCGATAAATGCTTCTATCTTTTAGGCGATGAAGACTATATTTTCACGAACGCAAACGGAGGAAGGCTTGACAAGAAAACAATCTATGAAAAACACAGGGAATTCCTTTTTCAGGCAGGTATACCTTACGTGGGTGATGGAAGCGGTCCAAGGATCCACGACTGGCGGCACCACATGGCAGTGTATTCTTTTAAACAATTGACCGACACAGGGCTGGATATGTATGTAGCTCTGCCAATACTCTCATCATATCTTGGGCATAAGACGATCTTTGCTACTGAAAAGTATGTAAGGCTGACGCTTCAGCTGTTTCCTTACATTGAGGAGAAATTCAATATGATGGTGGACAGGATATTTGGAAGTATTACAGCGGAGGTGCTCCCAGATGAAAACAACTGATTTTGCTGCTCTTCTCAGCAGATATTTCACAAAGTATCTGCCAAATGAACGTGGAAGTTCTCCACAAACAATTGACTCATACAGGACTGCTTTTATCCTGTACCTGGAATACATGGAAACGGTCTGTGGAATAAGACCAGAAAAGTTATCAGTCAGTGATTATACAAGGAAATCAGTACTTGGATTTTTGAACTGGCTGGAAAACGAACGCAATAACAGCATATCCACGCGTAATTACAGACTTGCTGCAATAAAAGGTTTTGTTCATTACTTAAAATATGAATTTCCTGATTATATGGAGGAATATCAGCGGATACTGGGAATACCAATAAAAAAATCCATGCAGAAAGAAATAGCTTACATGAAAACGGAGGGAGTAGAGCTCCTGGTCAATCAGATAGATATATCGTCAACAAATGGACTCAGGGATTACGTTATGCTGTTGATCCTTTATACAACCGGAGTAAGAGTATCGGAGATGATAAACATAAAAGTCAAAGACATCTCGTTGACAGAGCCGTGTACAATTCGGATCCATGGAAAAGGAAACAAAGGGAGGTATGTGCCGCTGATGAAAACAGCTGTACCACACATAAAGCGTTACTTAGCATATATGCACTATGATACAGAATCGTATTATGAGGAATATATTTTTAAAAATCATATGAAAGCACAGTTCACCCGGCAGGGCATAAACTACATACTGAAAAAATATGGCGCCATGGCAAGAAGAATTGATCAGACATTAATCCCGGAAACCTTAACAGCACACAAAATAAGGCATACGACTGCGATGGAGCTGCTCACTTCAGGCGTTGATCTGATATATATAAGGGATCTGCTGGGACACTCGAGCGTTGTGACAACGGAAATATATGCCAGAACTGATGCGAAACTGAAACGAAAGGCTATCGAAGCGGCAAGCAAGGAGCTCCTGCCACATGAAGAAGCCTCCTGGGACACCGACATTAACCTGAAGCAATGGTTAAAAGGCTTCAACAAGCGTTGAACTTTATGTAAAGAAATCTGAGCTCAGTTCATTGTAAACACTGGGCTGAGCCTACATTTCTTTACATAACCAAAATCTTTACATAACCTTTTGATGCACCATCTCTTACAGCCGTGTGCAGAAGGACCGTACCTATGGATGAACAGATCATTGCCAGCTGATCATTACGGTAGGGAGCACCGTTATCACAGTACAACTTATTCGGGATCCCATAAGTCTCCACTGCG
>JAAZDA010000158.1 GCA_012512995.1 Clostridiales bacterium
ACCGGGTTTATCAGCAACGCTGACGGAACTGCATATTACTTTGGAGCTGACGGCAAGATGCTGACAGGCTGGCAGTCAATAGGCGGAGGTTGGTTCTACTTCGGAGCTGACGGAAACCTTGTAAGAGATACGATATTTACTGATGGTTCAGGCATAGGTGTTCAGGTGGACGCGAATGGACTTATGATAGCGCCTGCAGGATATGTGCCAAATATCGGAAGCATGTAAGGAATTAAGAATTAAGTATGATCAAGTCTAAGGCGCTCTTTTGTGTGTGCCCGGAAATATCCGGGCATACACTTTTTACACATCTGGAATAATCCAATCCCATATTTATGATCTATTGCAAGACTGTTGTGGTATCAGGCAGAATCCTCTGCTGATGCCTTCAGTATATCTATTACACTTCTATATCTATTTCTGTTTCAGTTCTCACCACATTTCTTATTTCACAATGCGTGTATTCACACGCGCCACGTCAGGAGGAATCTATGTTCAGTTCTGTAACAACAGGTGCCGTTTTCGGCATCGAAAGCTATTGTATGCAGGTCGAGACCGATATTTCGGACGGGCTGCCTTCTTTCACTATGGTCGGGTATCTGAGCCATGAGATACGAGAGTCTGGGGAGCGGGTTAAGACCGCAATTCGCAACGCCGGAATCAGTATTCCGGCTTCGAGGATCGTCGTCAATTTTTCGCCGGCGGACATCCCAAAACAGGGCGTGGTCGTGGATCTGCCGGTGGCTGCCGGTATCCTATGCTCTCTTGGAGTTCTGAATAATGAAGATGTAAAGGGCGTGCTGATAGCCGGAGAGCTGGGACTTGACGGCGTGATCAAGCCTGTGCGCGGCGTGCTGCCGATAGTCAGGACGGCAAGAGAGAATGGAATACATACATGTGTCTTGCCTGTCGAAAATGTGGCCGAAGGGGCTGTATTCGACGATATGAAGATCGTCGGCGTGGATACGATAAGAAAGATGATCAGGTATCTTTTAGAACCGATAGAAACAAGAGACAGAATCATTGCACCTACCAGGGTGGATATCCAGGCATTGTTCACTGAGCAGAGAGCAAATGATGGACTGGATTTCGCAGATGTACACGGGCAGCATGCTGCCAAGAGAGCACTTGAGATAAGTGCCGCGGGCTTTCACAATGTTCTTATGACAGGACCTCCGGGCAGCGGCAAGAGCATGTTGGCGAGGCGTATGCCGGGCATACTGCCACCACTTACCATGAAAGAGAGCATGGAAGTTTCGACGATTTACAGCATCGCTGGCCGTATACCACAGGGAACATCACTTATCACAAAAAGACCGTTCATAGCGCCGCACCATACTATAACGAGATCAGCGCTGACAGGCGGTGGAACAATACCGACACCGGGGGTCATCACACTGGCTGATCATGGCATAGTTTTCATGGATGAGTTTCCTGAATTCGGTCGTGAGAACATAGATCTCTTAAGGCAGCCACTCGAAGATCACGAGATCCAGATTTCAAGGCTTACGGGAGTTTTCACTTATCCCGCACGTTTCCTGCTTCTCGCAGCAATGAATCCCTGCCCCTGTGGCTATTTCCCGGACGTTAACAAATGCAATTGCACAGAACCCGATATAAAACGCTATCTTGGAAAAATTTCCGGTCCGATACTCGACAGAATTGACATGTGTGTATCTACTCCTCAGGTGGAGATCAATGAGCTTATGGCGGGCAGCAAGGAAGAGAGCAGCGCTGTTATAGCATCAAGGGTCATGGATTCCAGGCAAAGGCAGGAATTCAGATTCAGAGTCACTTAATTCCTTTTTAATGCTGACATGGATTCGAGAGCTGTTGAGAAGTACTGCAAACTCGGAAGCTCAGAAGAAAAGCTTTTGAAGAATGTCTTCAAAAAACTGGATATGAGTGCCAGAACATATCACCGCG
>JAAZDA010000159.1 GCA_012512995.1 Clostridiales bacterium
GGGCATGCGTGACGCTAACATGTCGGATGTGGTCCATGTCGGTGAGAAGAACCTTATCGGTGAGATCATCGAGATCCACGGCGGAGAAGCTTCGATTCAGGTATATGAAGAGACAGCAGGTCTTGCACCCGGAGCACCTGTTGAAAGTACCGGGATGCCAATGAGCGTTGAACTCGGACCCGGTCTTATAGGAAGTATATATGATGGTATCCAGAGACCCCTTGACGATATCATGAAGGTCACGGGGAGCAATCTTCTGCAGAGAGGTGTTCAGGTCCCTTCACTTAAGAGAGACAGGGTCTGGCATTTTGTACCCACTGTAAAGAGCGGTGATAAGGTAGAAGGCGGAGATGTAATTGGTACAGTGCAGGAGACCCATATCGTTTCTCAGAAGATAATGGTACCCCCGGCATTTAAGGGCACGGTCGGCGAAATTGCTGAGGGCGATTTTAAGGTCACTGATGTCGTTGCAAAGATCAAGGGCGATGACGGCAAGGACATTGAGCTTACACTCATGCAGAAGTGGCCTGTAAGAAAAGGACGTCCTTATAAAGAGAAGCTGGCTCCCAAGATGCCGCTTGTCACAGGACAGAGAGTTATCGATACGCTGTTCCCAATCGCAAAGGGCGGTGCGGCGACAGTCCCCGGACCTTTCGGTTCAGGCAAAACAGTTGTACAGCATCAGCTCGCTAAATGGGCGGACGCAGATATAGTCGTATACATCGGCTGCGGCGAACGTGGAAACGAGATGACAGATGTTCTTAATGAGTTCCCGGAACTTAAGGATCCCAAGTCAGGGTATTCTCTGATGGAAAGAACAGTCCTTATTGCAAATACTTCAGATATGCCTGTTGCAGCCCGTGAGGCATCAATTTACACAGGAATCACAATAGCAGAGTATTTCCGTGATATGGGTTATTCAGTAGCACTTATGGCGGACTCAACATCACGTTGGGCAGAAGCTCTCCGTGAAATGAGCGGACGTCTTGAGGAAATGCCCGGTGAGGAAGGTTACCCCGCATACCTCGGATCAAGACTTGCTCAGTTCTATGAAAGAGCAGGACGTGTGAAGACGCTCGGAAGTAATCCACGTGAAGGCGCACTTTCAGTTATCGGTGCTGTTTCACCTGCAGGCGGCGACCTTTCAGAGCCTGTAACTCAGGCGACGCTCCGTATTGTAAAGGTTTTCTGGAGCCTCGATGCACAGCTTGCTTATGAGAGACATTTCCCGGCCATCAACTGGCTGAATTCATATTCTCTGTATCTTGAGACTATCGGCGACTGGTTCGATGAGAACGTCGAGAAGGACTGGATGAAGAAGAGAGGACAGATAATGTCTATCCTCAGTGACGAAGCTTCACTTAAGGAAATGGTACAGCTGGTCGGCGAAGATGCACTCAGCGCACCTGACAGGCTCAAGATGGAAACAGCAAGATCTATCCGTGAGGATTATCTGCATCAGAACGCTTTCCATGAGATCGATACATATACATCACTTCCGAAGCAGTACAGAATGATGGATCTGATCCTTGATTTCCATGAGGCCTGCAACAAGGCTCTCGGACAGGGTGCGGATGTAAAGAAGCTTATTGTACTTCCTGTAAGGGAGCAGATAGGTCGTTACAAGTATACAAAGGAAGATGATCTTGATTCCGAATTTAAGAAGGTCGAGACAGAGATCAACGCTGAAGTCGATAAGGTGATTGCGCAGAAGGAGGACTTCTAATGCCAAAGGAATACAGAACAATTCAGGAGATCGCCGGTCCCCTGATGCTCGTTCGCGGCGTTGAAAATGTCGCATACGATGAACTCGGTGAAATTGAACTCGCAAGCGGTGAGAAACGCCGTTGCAAAGTCCTTGAGATCGATGGAGGCAATGCACTTGTTCAGCTATATGAGAATGCTGCAGGTCTTAACCTCGAGAGCAGTAAGGTCAGATTTCTTGGAAAGAGCATGGAGCTCGGTGTATCTGAAGATATGTTGTCACGTGTCTTCGATGGCCTTGGACAGCCTATAGACGGCGGCCCTGATATCCTTCCGGATGAACGCCGTGATATAAACGGTCTTCCCATGAATCCGGCGGCGAGAGCTTACCCGGAGGAATTCATAGAGACAGGAATTTCCGCCATTGACGGACTTAACACACTTGTACGTGGACAGAAACTTCCCATATTCTCAGCTTCAGGCCTTCCTCATGCACAGCTTGCAGCTCAGATCGCCCGTCAGGCCAAGGTGCGTGGCACAGATGAACCGTTCGCTGTTGTTTTTGCGGCTATGGGTATTACCTTTGAAGAGTCCAGTTACTTTATCGAGAGCTTCCGTGAAACAGGCGCTCTTGACAGAGCAGTACTATTCATGAACCTTGCAAATGACCCGGCTGTTGAGCGTATAGCAACTCCTCGTATGGCGCTCACCGCTGCTGAGTATCTTGCATTTGAAAAGGATATGCACGTACTGGTAATCATGACAGATATCACGAACTACGCCGATGCGCTTCGTGAGGTATCAGCAGCCCGCAAGGAAGTTCCCGGACGCCGTGGTTACCCCGGATATATGTATACTGATCTTGCCAACCTTTATGAGAGAGCAGGACGTCAGAAGGGCAAAAAGGGCTCCATAACAATGATCCCGATCCTGACAATGCCTGAGGATGATAAGACACATCCCATCCCTGACCTTACAGGATACATAACGGAAGGACAGATAATACTGAGCAGAAGCCTGTACCAGAGAGGTATTCAGCCGCCTATAGATGTTCTTCCTTCACTGTCACGTCTTAAGGATAAGGGCATAGGCAAGGGCAAAACACGTGAGGATCACGCAGATGTCCTTAATCAGTTGTTTGCGGCTTATGCAAGAGGAAAACAGAACAAGGAACTCATGGTAATCCTCGGAGAAGCTGCTCTCAGTGATGTCGACAAGTTGTATGCAAAATTTGCCGATGAGTTTGAAGAGAAATTTGTTTCACAGGGATACCGCACAGACCGCAGTATTGAAGAGACACTTAATATCGGCTGGGATCTGCTCCGCATACTTCCTCGTTCTGAGCTGAAACGTATCAAGGACGAGTATCTTGACAAGTACTACGACGCAAAATGATCACAGCACGGAGGCTATAGATGGCAGCCACAAATGTAAATCCTACAAGGATGGAGCTCACAAGGCTCAAGAAAAAGCTGAGCACCGCCCGCCGGGGACATAAAATACTTAAGGATAAACGTGATGAGCTGATGCGCCAGTTCCTTGAACTTGTAAGGGAGA
>JAAZDA010000160.1 GCA_012512995.1 Clostridiales bacterium
CACCTCAAGTACTGTCGACTTCTGTATTGTACCATCAGCAAACCTGAATGGCACTTTTATCTTCCACATCCTGTAGACTGATAAAGATTCTTTTGCGAGGAACGATGTACCCTTCATGTCGCCATATGTTGCCAGGCCATCAGTGCGCGAATCTCCTATGAAGATCGCATCGGAGAAATATGAATCATCCACTGTCCGGAATTTGTAATAATGTCCGTTTTCTGCGAACATCCCGGTCGTATCGGTATTATATGTCGTGCCTTCCGGCGCCAGGTAGCGTTTGCCTGCAACACCATAGTCAACAGCTCCCATAACATCATTATTCACGCCCTCAGGCATCGAATCTGCTTCAACATAATCCGGGTTTGTGTCCCGCTGTTCATTTATCTCTTCATTGGCATTTTCAGCAGAATTCACCATATTGTCAGTGACGGCTATCAGCGCGCTGTCTTTTCCATCGAGCTGCACTGTCTCAGTCCCGGCTTCCGGCACGTTGAGATCCTCAACTACAGGCTCTTCAGGTTCCACTTCAGTCGAAGCAGCCTCCGAGCTGTCTGATTCGTCATCAACTGCAGCAGCCTCCGCTGTCGTCTCCACATTCGCGGGTTCAGCCGCCTCCGATACGGATTCCTGTGCTGCCTCTGACACTTCGGCATCAGAATTCTCCATCTGGACATCATTTGTTTTGTCTGAGAATACATCCCATGGATACTCGCCATCATTTATTCCATTGAAAACAAGTGACAGGATCGGCGTTGTCAATCTGTTACGCTCTGAATCATCATATATACTGCCTGTACCTTTGATTGCTATTACAGTAAAAACAATTGCCGTAGCGGCAAGACTTATCGTCAGAGGCATGCGTTTTATTTTTTGAAAGAAACTTCTCATTTTATCTGCCTGTCTTTGTGAAATATCAGAAGCTGAAATACATGAACGCATTTGACGACGAAATCGTCATATAGTAGACCGCCACCCAGAATGCTGCGATCAGAATTATCTTACCCACTGCATTACTGTACAGCTTTTCAATGAAACGATATGTTGCCGGAACACACAATATTGCAGATGCCGCTAAGAGCGGCCAGTATGTGTTGAGATATCTGAACACATCACCGGGATCTACATTTCCGACAGATCCTCCATTACCGGGAAATGGAAACAGCCTCGTGAAATACAATCCAAGCTGTCCAAGATCAGGTATGGCAAATATCACCCATGTGAGCGGTATAAGCACCAGAACATGAAGATGGCCTATAACCTTGAACTTTTCCATGGGGTCCTTCATCACGAATTTTTCCCAGATAATGATAAGTCCCAGAACAAGTCCCCATATGACAAAATTCAGCGTTCCTCCGTGCCACAGTCCTGTAATGAGCCAGACTATAAGGAGATTGCGGATGTTTTTCCCTTTGGAGCAATGACTTCCTCCCAATGGGAAATATATATAATCACGAAACCACGCTCCAAGTGTCACGTGCCAATCGCGATAGAACTTTGCGACTCCGTCCGAGGCATATGGATGATGGAAGTTCTCTACAAATGGGAAGCCCAGCATCATTCCGAGACCAGCTGCCATAAGTGAATATCCAAAGAAATCAAAATAAAGCTTAAATGAATACCCATAGGCGCCAAGCCATGCGAGAGGAGTGCTTATGCTCTCGAATCCGATCTTATCTATCTCATTCCAGAGAATTCCTATCCGATCTGCGAGCAGCACCTTAAGGCACAGTCCGATAATGAAACAGAATACCCCTTTTTCAAAACGTTCGGCCTGGAATGCAGTTTTTTCTTTTGTTTCCCAGTATTTTTCATCGAACCGCATTATGGGTCCCTGTGTGATCTGGGGGAACATCGTGAAATACGCAGCAGTATTTATAAATGTCTGGGGCTTCGTGATCTTTCCTGTATAGCAGTCCGCAATAAACGATATCATCTTGAAAATATAAAAGCTCATGCCGAGAGGCAGCAGCTTACTATCCACCGTAAGAGCCAATATCTTACATGCCGTCAGCACTCCGGCATCCAGGACAACAAGTACAACAAGAAATACAACTGCATGGTGATGTGTCATCTGACGCCTTGTCTCGACCCGTCTTAGGAGTCTTCCTCCAGGTCCTGCATCATAAATGCCTCCGACGTCATCCTTCAGCATCGAATCCATCCGCGACATACTGCGGCGTGCCATACTTATCTTGCATCCAAACCACCAGTTGATCACTGTAAGTATTATCAGCAGTATCACAAATTCCGGCACACCTGATGCATAGAACACCAGGCTGCCGACAAGCAATACGCCATTCCTGAATTTTGCTGGGACAAGATAATAAACTAAAAGAAAGATCGGCAGAAATCGGAATATGAATTGTAAACTTGAGAAAATGACCATCAATACCCCATCACTGAGCTGCTGCCGCCTGATCTGCTGCTGCCTGTGCCGCTGC
>JAAZDA010000161.1 GCA_012512995.1 Clostridiales bacterium
CTATAGCAGGGACAGTAGCACGTGCAGTCACTGCGGCTACCGGTGAGAAGGATATTGAGGTCAGCGGAGCGAGCAGAACGGATGCAGGAGTCCACGCACTCAGCAACTATGCCTGGTTCGACACGGTATCGCGCATACCGCCTGAGAAGTTCTCATATGTTTTGAATTCAAAGCTCCCTGAGGACATCCGTGTTATTGAGTCACGCAAGGTGGCTGACGATTTTACGACACGTCATCTGCACTGCGTCAAAACATATGAATACCACATTCACAATGCTGAATTTCCTGATCCTCTCCAGCGAAGATACGCATGGTTCATGTATACGGATCTTGACATCGCGTCGATGAGCGATGCCGCGCAGCATTTTGTAGGAGAAAAGGATTTCAGGAGTTTCTGCAATTCCAAAAGCCAGGTCCTTACGACAGTGAGGACACTGCTGTCGGCAGAAGTCATATGCACGGCAGAGAAAATGCCGAGGGATATTACGATAAGAGTGCGCGGGACAGGCTTTCTTTATAACATGGTACGCATAATAGTCGGGACACTTGCAGAGGTCGGAAGCGGCAGACTCATGCCGGAGGACATTGACACTATTATCGGTAAAAAGGACAGAAGTGTAGCCGGCCCCACAGCTCCGCCTCAGGGACTTGTGCTCGCTGATATGAAAATAGTCGTTGACACGCCTGAAACTCCTGGATTATAATATCGGGGTGCGACGGCAAAGGCGCATTTTCGCGTGTGCGGAAACATGCAGATCACCCCGGTCTTGCAAGCGTCTGTCTGCCCCTGCGAATCGCACGGTAACATGATGGAAATTAATTTGGAGGAAATGCAATGAATACATATATGCCCAGCGCAGCATCCATTGAGAGAAAATGGTATGTTGTTGATGCTACTGATATGACGCTTGGCCGCCTTGCATCTGAAGTCGCGATAATACTTCGCGGCAAGAACAAGCCGACTTATACACCTTTTCTTGATTGCGGCGATTATGTGATCATCGTCAATTGCGGCAAGATCAAGGTAACAGGCAAGAAGATGGAGAATAAGATCTACTTCAAGCACACAGATTACCCCGGGAACGAGAAATTTGCTTCACTGCGCGAGATGATGGAGAAGAGACCCGTTAAGGTCATCGAGCATGCCGTTCGCGGAATGCTTCCTCAGGGAACTCTCGGCACGCATATGTTCGGTAAACTTTTCGTCTATGAAGGCGCAGAGCACAACCATGCAGCTCAGAAGCCTGAAGAACTGAAGTTTTGATCGGAAGAGAAGGAGATAAATCATGGCAAAAGCAGTCACATATTATGGAACCGGCAGGAGAAAATCATCCATCGCCAGAGTTTTCATGAAAGCCGGAAAAGGCAATATAACAGTCAATGGCAGAACACTCGATGAGTATTTTGGACTTGAGACTCTTAAGAATATAGTTTTAGCACCGCTCACAGCTACTCAGACAGCTGATCAGTATGATCTGATGATCACTGTAAAGGGCGGCGGAACAACAGGCCAGGCCGGTGCACTTCGCCAGGGCATCTCACGTGCTCTGCTTGAAGTCGATTCAGACACATACAGACCGATCCTCAAGAAGGCGGGCTTCCTCAC
>JAAZDA010000162.1 GCA_012512995.1 Clostridiales bacterium
ATGCTGAAGCGTCCGAGGTGATGCTCGCCAGTTTTATGAGTGTCTTCTCGTTGATATCCTCACCCCGGCACTCTCCGCTGATCTGGCCTTCGCGCATCACATATACCCTGTCCGAAACGCCGATTACTTCGGGCATTTCCGAGGACACCATGATGATGCAGCCGCCTTTATCGACAAAGTCATTCATCAAAGCGTAGAATTCCGACTTGGCGTTGACGTCGATGCCGCGCGTGGGTTCATCAAGAATCAGTATCTCCGAATTGTTCACCAGCCATTTAGCCAGGATCACTTTCTGCTGATTTCCACCCGACAGCGTGGAAATGATGGTGTTGATGCCGGGTGTCTTGATGGAAAACTTATCGACACTTTCCTCGGCAATCGAATTCTCCCAGCTTCTGTTGATAAAAACACCCTGCTTGCTGTTTTCCCGTATGCTGGGCAGGCTGATATTCTCTTTGACATTTTTATGGACCATGATGCCGGTGTTTCTGCGGTCCTCTGTAACAAACCCTATCTTATTCTTGATTGCGTCCGCGGGGGATTTGAAAGAAACCTCTTCTCCATGAACGAAAACTTTTCCCGAATCATACTGCGTGGCGCCAAAGATAGCCTCCATAACCTCCGTCCGGCCGGCGCCGACAAGCCCGGAGAAAGCGATGATTTCTCCTCGGCAGGCGTGAAAGGAAATGTCCTTGAAGACGCCCTGTCTGGTCAGATTCTCTACCCGCAGCGCTTCCTGGCCCAAAAAATGCTGATGACGGTTATAATAGCTTCCGATATCTCTGCCAACCATATAGGAAACAATCTCAGCCTCGGTTGTGTCGGCAATCCGCATTTCCTTGACTTTGCAGCCGTCGCGCAAAATGGTTACATTGTCGCAAACCTGAAACAGCTCTTTCATGCGGTGGGTAATGTATATCATGGTGACGCCGAGCTTTTTCAGCCGGTTAATCTGGGTGAACAGGGCGTCAATCTCGCGGTCGGAAAGGGAAGAGGTAGGCTCATCAAAGATGATGACCTTGGAATTTTTTGAAACGACTTTGGCAATCTCTACCATTTGCTGCTCCGCTGCCGTCAGCTTGGAGCAAATGGCTTTCGCGTTGATTCTGAGCCCCATGTCATCCAGTATTCTTTGGGCGTCCGCTTCCATGTTTTTCCGGTCAAGCAGCAGACCTTTTTTGGGCTCACAGCCCAGGAAAATATTCTCCGCTACGGAAAGATCAGGGGCGATGCTTAGCTCCTGCTGTATGACGGAAATACCGGCATTCAGGGCATCCCTTGGTGTTTTAAAATTGTAGTTCTTGGACTCAAGCAGAACCTCACCGGAGGTCGCTGTATACACCGCGGCGATGATTTTGATCAGGGTGGATTTGCCTGCCCCGTTCTCGCCGACCAGCGCGTGCACTTCCCCGGGATAAAAGTCAATGCTGACATCGGTCAGTGCTTTTACGCCTGGGAAAACCTTGGAAATATTGATGACTTGTAGCAAAGGTTTCATCGTCATACCCGCCTTTATGCTTGTCATAAGCGATGTGTGCTGATTACAGGAAGCAGTTGTGTTGCATACATCTTGCGAAAGCGACCAGAAACTTTCGCAAGATGCGACTAATCAATAGTCAAATCAGGTTCGTAGAGGGATTAGAGGTATTCAGCCAAATTCTCGTGGTCGACAACATAGGGCGCGATCAGAATCCAGCCGTCGCTGTCCACTTCACCGGTGGTAACGTATTTGTGCATCTGTTCCACAATCTGCATGCCAATCATTTTGGCGCTCTGGCAAACTTCGGAGACCCAGTATTTGCCGTTTTCTTCATCAGCCATCGCTTCGAAAGCTTCGGGGTTGCCGTCGAAACCGATGATTTTGCACTCGGAGCCGGCAGCTTTGATCGCGGCAAGGGCACCGATGGCGGCGGGGTCGCCAACTACAAAGACAGCAGCGACTTCGGGGTTGGAAATCAGGATGGATTCCATGATGGTCTGCGCGATGTTCGCGTCGCCTTCATAGTTGTAGCCGGACAGGACTTTGCGGTCCGCGCCCTTGAGGGCTTCAAGAGCACCGTTCTCTCTGTCCAAAGTGGATTCGCCAACGGGGTTGCCGATAATTGCTACGGTGTCGCCGTCCTTGCTGAACCGGAGCAGTTC
>JAAZDA010000163.1 GCA_012512995.1 Clostridiales bacterium
AATCAGAAATACGGAATGACAAATGTTCTGATCTCGCATGACCTGTCTGTGATAAGCCAGATCTGCGACAGGGTAGTGGTCATGTATGCCGGCAGGATCGCTGAGGCCGCGCCTACGCAGGTAATCATGACTGCCCCGGCACACGAGTACACAAAAGGTCTTATAAATTCCATTCCATCAATGGAGAGAAAGGGCAGTGATCTGCCGTGTATCCCGGGACATGTGCCATCGACAGAAGAAAAGCGGGATCCCTGTCCTTTTGCACCCAGGTGCGCACTTGCGGGCGATATCTGCAGGCAGCAGGAACCGCCACTTTGTGCTGTCGGAGATGGACATGTTGTTTACTGTCATTATGTGCAAGACCAGGAGACCAGCGAACGTGACTTTTTCAGGCATGAAAGGCAATTATGAAGGACGATATTCTGGTCGTTGACCATGTCACAAATTACTATGCGGATAATAAGCTCGGCATCTTCTCAAAACCAGGCAGAAAGCAGGTCCTGAATGATGTCTCTTTTGCCATACACAAAGACGAATTTTTCGGTCTTGTAGGCGAGTCGGGCTGCGGCAAATCGACGCTTGCGCAGGCAATCCTCGGACTTATACCGTTTGAAGGCTCGATAAAGATAGACGGAATGGAATATGCGAGTACAGACAGAAAGATGATATCGAGCAGGATACAGGCTGCTTTCCAGGATCCCATGAGCTCGCTCGACCCGAGACGCACTATCGGCGCTACGATGAGGGAACCACTCATAGCACATGGTATCGGGTCAAAACAAGAGCAGGAGCGCAGTGTGCGTGAAATGCTGGAGCGCGTTGGCCTCGACGCCTCTTACAGCGATCGTTATCCGCGTGAGTTGTCCGGAGGACAGAGACAGAGGGTTTGCATCGGCGCAGCACTTATGTTGGAGCCGAAACTCATAGTCGCCGACGAAGCAGTCTCAGCGCTTGATGTATCCGTGGCTGCCCAGATTCTTAACCTTTTTCGCACGATAGATGCGAAGTCAGAGTTCGCGATGTTGTTTATTTCACACAACCTCGGCATTGAGTATTACCTGTGCGACAGAATAGCAGTCATGTACAGTGGCAATATAGTTGAGATCGGAACCGCGGATGATATTTATAAACATCCTGCACACCCTTATACCAAATTACTTCTTTCGGCGATTCCTGACATGGGGAAAAAAGAAGAAAATGGTTCTGCTGATGAGCAGGCAACTGTGGGACACGATGCCGGATCAGGGCCAAATGATGTCAGGACAGGCTCCGTGCCGGCCGGTGCCTGCTGTTACTATGCACGCTGCCCGAAGGCCTGTGATCGCTGCCTTAGACATCAGGAACTTAAGAAAGTGATGAACGGTGATGACAGAAAATCCAATGAGCCCAATCAGTTTGCAGAGGACAGCCATGGTGAGCATTTTGTAAGCTGTTGTTTGCAAGCAAGCCTTGAATCTGTATAATGATGAGAGAATTGCGAAATCAATTTGTGAAGAACACAAATCAATATTATGTGACTTAGCTTACATAAACAGGCTTTGGAAGGAATTTATAAAATGCGTGACTATCAGATAATCACAGATGCAACATGTGACATGAATCAGGATTTACTCGATAAGAATAATATCCTCGTAATTCCCATGGACGTCAAAATGACTGACGGTGAGGAATTCCTGCATTACCCTGACTTCCGCAATTACTCGTCAGAGGCATTTTACGCGAAGATAAAGAGCGGCGTAATGGCGTCGACAACACAGATCACACCGTCCAAATACATAGATTTCTTCTCACCTGTACTCGACAGCGGAAAGGACATCCTGTACATTTGTTTTTCATCAGGAATGTCGGGGACCTGGGAATCCAGCATGCTCGCATCAAATGTGCTCGCGGAGAAATATGAGGGACAGCGGGTAATCAGCATTGATTCACTCTGCGCCTGTGGCGGTGAGGGTGTTTTTGCGCTTAAGGCGGCTGAAAACAAGCAGAATGGTATGGATATAGATGAGAATGCAAAGTGGCTCACTGAAAACCGTTTGAAGCTGGCACACTATTTCACAGTTGACAGTCTTGACTGCCTGAAACGAGGCGGCAGGATATCGATGGCGACGGCGATCATCGGCACGGCGCTCGATATAAAACCCATACTCTATGTCAATGAGGAAGGCAAACTTGTGGTGTATAAGAAAGTCCGCGGCCGCAAGACAAGCCTGCATTATATGATCACACTTACAAAAGAGACAATCGTCGATCCCGAGAGTCAGACGCTTTATATAACACAGGCAGACTGTGCCGATGAAGCGGAGGAATTCAGAAAAGAAGTCCTGCGCGAGATACCATGCAGGGACGTCGTAATAACAAAAGTGGGACCTGTAGTTGGAACGCACACAGGCCCTGACCATGTTTGTCTTTTCTCATGGGGAACAGGAAGAATTCCTGCAAGACAAGGCTGATTATCGAGGAGGGTGTCATGGCAAAACAAGTTCTGGTAGTTATGCCAATGAACGAAAAACAAAAGGCGTATCTTGAAAAACAGGCGTCTTCAGGGTGTTTTGACTGCACATTCAAATATATGAAGAGCAGAGAAGTGACAGCTGAGGACCTGGATGGTGTGAGTGCTCTTATCGGGAACCTGTCGCCGGAGATAATTGAGAAAAGCGGAAAACGTCTTGAATGGGTACAACTGAATTCGGCGGGCGCTGATATGTACGTAACCCCAGGGGTCCTGAGCGATTCGACAGTGCTGACAAATGCGGCAGGCGCATATGGAATTTCAGTTTCGGAGCATATGCTGGCGCTGACTTTTGATCTTATCCGTAAATTTGAAATATATCATCACAACCAGGAGCATCATATCTGGAAAGATGAGGGGAATATTGCATCGGTAGAGGGCGCTACCGTACTTGTCATGGGACTTGGAGACATCGGCGGCGCGTACGCACGCAAGATGAAGGCACTCGGTGCGGCCTGCGTTATAGGTATCAGGCGTACGGATCGGGACAGACCGTCATATGTCGACGAACAATACACGATGGACAGACTTGATGAAGTCATAGGACGCGCGGATATTGTGGCAATGGTGCTGCCCGGAGAACCTGAGACAAGGCACATCATGAATGAGGACAGACTCCGCGCAATGAAAAAGGGCGCGTATCTCATAAATGTCGGTCGTGGAAGCGCGATAGATCCTGATGCGTTGAAACATGTTTTGACGGATGGCCATCTTGGAGGTGCGGGCCTTGATGTGACGGAGCCTGAACCTCTGCCGGCTGATGATCTTTTGTGGACTCTTCCGAATGTTGTCATCACG
>JAAZDA010000503.1 GCA_012512995.1 Clostridiales bacterium
AGTGACATTAGAAGTGACATTTTGTCACTGCATGTCATTTCATCAGTGTGCGTGGAGAATGCTCTTTGCAACCGCTCCAGTCTTAAAGAGCGTGAATGCAAGAAGGATCGTATATCCCATAACTCCCCAAAGGGAGCCGATGATATCCGATGTGAAAGCTACGGACTGGATCAGTACCGCATAGATTCCCACACATACCATGATTAAGAATCCCTGGAAGCCAAGTGCAAACAGTGACCTTAAATAGTTCTGCCCGATCATGCTCTGCTCCCTGTTTCCAAAAGTTGAAAAAGGGATTGGTGCAAGAGACACCATAAGGTAGATCTCGATCATACGGGCATACACGATAACAAAGATCAGAGCCGATAAGATATACATCAAAAACTGCACCACAAATGACTGCAGGAATATTGAAAGCAAGGGCCCGATATCCATGGCTTCAAGCGTTGTCTGCATCGCAGCCAGTGTACTTGCATCGATCGCCGTTGAGCTTCCGATGATTCCTCCCGCCTGGGAGACTACATGCTGCGCGACATCAAATACCGCCATGGTAATGTTCATCGTGTTTGTGATAAGGGTTACTGCTACAAAGGTTTTGAAGACCCATTTCCAGAAGATCCAAGTTTCAAAATTAGCCAAATTGTTATGGCTGATGACCAGCTGGATCAGCTCGTAACAGGCAATAAAAGTAAGAATCAGTCCGGCTATCGGCATGATCACGTTCTCGGATAGAGTACGGATCATGTTAAAGATCGCCGGTGAAAAGTTCGAGGGTGTCTGTCCTACCTCGGTTGCTATCTGCCCCACCTGATTGTTTACCGAATCAAAGGTGTTGGTCAGATTGTTCATGATGCCTGATACAAGAAGACCTCTAAACCAGTCCTCAATTGACTGAAGAATACTGTCCACTTGTTACCTCCTTATTCCCGGAGCCGGGTTCCTCGCCCCGGCTCCGCATCTTCCTCTACTCCAAATCAGAAAAGACCGGAAAGGAGAGGTACAAGGGTGATACCGATGAGGGCCACACCGCCACCGGCCATGAGCTGCTTCATGCCCTGGGACTTCGCACCGGGGTTATCGTTGCCGTAACCTTCCATGAGGTTGATAGCACCCCAAATGCCAAGACCTGCACCAAGTGCAACTACGAGTGTCTGAAGTACGCCTACTGCGCTCTGAAAAAATGCCATAATAAAAAATCCTCCATAAATGTTTTTTGTTTTGTTTGTTGGTTGATAGGTTGCGCTCCGTGACCCGTCGACTGATCACGGAAAATGCGGCCGCATAATGCCCGTCTCCTAAGATCCGGGCATAAGAAAAGGCCCTGCCCGTCAGTCTTTATCACTGATAGGAAGAGCCTTAATCTTCGTTTACTTCGATGACTTCATATTGGTCATCGGGTTTCAATATTAAGTTGTGATCAAGGAACTTTTCGATGTCGAAAGTGTTCCGTTTGTCCGCATCCGCTGTGAGCGGATAGTTCGGATGTTGCGTTAAGTCGTACTTGTCGGATAGAAATGGTCTTACGCCTCGCACCTGCACAATGCATTTGCCGCCATCCATTACCGCCAGTTCATCGATGCTCATAAGATCGTGACCTAACTTCTGATAGTTCATGTTGTAGCTCTGACTCGTTCCCCTGGTTTCCCCCGTGTTGTACATATCAATGGTCTCTTTACCGAGAATGGTGTTGAGGTCCTTAAGAGTCGTCTGTTCAGAGCCGCCCAGAAAGATCTGGGAATCGCAGTTACCGATGATGGTATCTGCATTGTCTTTGTAAATTGATTTAAGCTGCGACTTGGCCTGCAAGACAAGCGCCGCAGAGATCTCACGGCTTCGGATCGTCGCTATGAGTTTTTCAAGGTTCGGGATCTGTCCGATGTTCGCCGCCTCATCTATAAGGCACCTTACATGGATCGGAAGTCTCCCGCCGTACACATCATCTGCCTTTTTGTAGGGCGTCAGATTAGTTTCATATGAGATGCGTTAAATGCATCAGATTGTAATAGGATGTAACAGCTTATAAAGGATGAGAAAGTGCCGCGGATAATGGCACTTTATTTATGTCTGTTTCAGATCTATTATTGTCAGCGGAATTGCTGGCATAACAAAAGAGAGATCCCCATTCCTGACCAGAAGCCGGATCTCTCTTCCCATACCAGTACATTAAAAATGACTGGAGCTATCAGCAGGAACGTCAGCCCTTGAAGCCGGATAAAAAGTCCTTGCTGGAACACTATGATACGATTGTTCACGCTGCTTATCAAGTTCTGTTCATCAAATATTTCCGATCCCGAATGGTTCAGTATTGAATCTGAAAAGATCTGTATTCCATCATATAAGTGCCCTACGTGCGGGGCTGTCGGCAGCTGTGTTGATTATCACCACCCTTATCAGAGGGACATGATCTACCACACGCATGATGGCGAACCGATCCGTGAAAAGGTCAGTATCACAAGGGTCAAATGCACATCATGCGGACACACGCACGCTCTTATATCTGGCAATCTCATTCCTTATGGTTCATACAGCATACATTTCGTTCTTGATGTACTCATGAAATACTTTTTGCGCGTATCTACTGTTGAACAGATATGCAGCAGTGAGGGGATCTCTCATTCGACTTTATATGGGTGGAAAAAGACCTTCCTGAAACATAAAGAGCTACTGCTCGGCATCATGAAGAGCATGGAGACAGAAAGGACAGCCTTCATCAATTCATTCAGTGGGGCTGACGCGGAACGATTCCGGAGCCGGTTCTGTTTCTCATTCCTTCAGGGGAAAAAAGGCACACTGTATGAGACGACAAACACAGGAAATAATTACCAGCCATCCTCCGCATGATCGCGACATGTTCATGTGTGTGCATATGGACTACCCTTATCTGACAGGAGGTGATTCATATGAAAAGTGACAGTGAAATGCAAAAAGCTGCCCAGTTCAAGTTCGGTCTTATAGCCCCGGTCATACAGGATACATATCCTGATGAATCCATATCCGCGTATTGCCGCCGTGTAAGTGAGAAGCCGGTCGTCCTTCCGGATGGAAGGGTACTTCAGTATAAAGCAAAAACGCTGGAGAAATGGATAAGCAGCTACAGGCGCGGCGGAATCGATGCGCTTACTTACAGGCGCCGCAAGGATCTTGGAAGCACAAGGGTCATACCGGTCAGTGCCGAAGAAGAGATATACAGGCTGAAAAAGGAATATCCGAGACTGAATGCAACGCAGATAAGGGAACGGCTCATAGAAGAAGGGTGTCTTCCGTCAAATGTATCGTTATCAAGTGTGCAGCGATATATAAAGCGTAATGGACTGAGAGGGGCGGCTCTGGTGTCAATGAAAGACCGGAAAGCATTTGAAGAAACATATTTCGGAGCAATGTGGCAGGCAGACACATGCTATCTGCCATGTCTTAACGAAGGAGGAAAAAAACGGCGCTGTTACCTGATCATGATACTTGATGACCACTCACGTATGATCGTCGGAGGGCAGATATTCTATCAGGATAATGCATATAACCTGCAGACTGTGCTGCATAACGCAGTGGAGACTTATGGGATCCCGAATAAGTTGTACTGTGATAACGGTGCTCCCTACCGTAATGATCAGCTGGCAATGATCTGTTCATCCATAGGTACGGTCCTTCTGCACACGGCTGTAAGAGATGGTGCATCAAAAGG
>JAAZDA010000164.1 GCA_012512995.1 Clostridiales bacterium
GGATAAATCTGATTACTTTTATTTTTCCACCAAAGCATCGCCTATTTCGTAGACATTTCCGGCACCCATTGTTATCAACAAATCATTTTTGTTACAATTTTTCCTTGCAAATTTAACAATTTCGTCAAAACTCCCGAAGTAGTAGCAGGGGTGACCGAGATTCAGGATTTCTTTCTGCAGCGTTTCCGCACTTATGCCGAGATTGTCGGTCTCGCGGGCGGGATATATGTCTGCAAGAATGACTTCATCTGCAAGAGTAAGAGCCTCGGCGAACTCGTGCATCAGAGCCTTTGTCCTGGAGTATGTATGAGACTGGAACACGCACCATATCTTATTGTGAGGGTACTTCAGAGCTGCGTTCAAAGTGGCTCTGATCTCGGTCGGATGGTGTGCGTAGTCATCAATCACCGCGACACCGTTAAATTGACCCTTGAGTTCAAAACGGCGATCCGTGCCTTCAAATGTTTTCAGGGAGGATATTGTGGTGCCGCGCCCTACGCCGTAGATATCCGCGGCAGCGACTGCTGCCAGGGAGTTATAGACATTGTGCTCACCGGGGATCCTTAATGTGATGCGGGAATCCGGCAGCACACTGCCGGATTTCGTATCGCGGCTGTGAAGAGTATATGTGGGGTGAGCATGTTCGTCATAACTTATTTCCGAGGGGTAATAATCGCTGCTGCTGTCGCTGCCGTATGTGACGACATGACACTTGAGACCATCGGTTATTTCATTAAGATCAGGAATAGTGCTGTTTATTATGAGAGTTCCGTCCTCTGGAATAAGCCCGGCAAATCTGCGGAATGAATGGCGGATATCATTAATATCCTTGAAGAAATCGAGGTGATCCGCATCTATGTCGAGAATGATCCCAATCTTGGGGAAGAGGCTCAGGAAACTGTTGGTATACTCACAGGCTTCTGTGACAAAACATCCTGACTTTCCGACTCTGACATTACCGCTTATGCTCTTAAGTATGCCGCCTACAGAAAGAGTCGGGTCTGTGCCGGCGTTTATAAGGATCTCTGAAAGCATGGAAGTGGTCGTTGTCTTGCCATGTGTGCCGCTCACGGCTGCAGGTGTCTCATAATTCCGCATGATCTCACCGAGAAGAACAGCTCTTGTCATGTGCGGTATGCCGAGGCGCTCAACAGCCTTGAATTCAGGATTGTCAGGATGGATTGCAGCAGTAAAGACTGCAAGATCTATATCTTTCGTTATATTTTCTTCCTTTTGACCGTAGAAGACTTTTACTCCGTGCTTCTCAAGATTTTCGGTAATAGAACTTTTATCGCGGTCTGATCCTGATACTCTGAATCCCCGTGACATAAGAATCTCGGCGAGACCGCTCATTGAGATGCCGCCGATGCCGACGAAGTATACATGGATCGGTTTTTTATAGTCAATCTGATACATATGGATGATTGCCTCCAAGGTTTTAATTATTAGTGATATACGAATTGTTCCGCTTCCATTATAACCCTCATTTTGAGTGACTGGACGTCCTCGTGAATTTCTATTGATATTTGTGTAAAATTCACATAAAACAGCCAATCAAAGGCTCGCAAATGTTCCCTTTTACCAATGCGGGTGTTATAATTTTTAAAGCGGATACGCGGGATTGCAGCGACCGCAAATAAATTACAGAGGTGTCGCAATGGTCAAAAAAGAAATGATCGCAATGCTTCTTGCCGGAGGTCAGGGATCACGTCTGGGAATCCTGACGTCGAGGATGGCGAAGCCGGCGGTTTGTTTTGGCGGTAAATACAGGATCATAGATTTTCCGCTGAGCAACTGCATTAATTCCGGAGTAGATACTGTAGGTGTTCTGACGCAGTATCGCCCGTTAAAACTGAATACGCACATTGGAATCGGTATTCCGTGGGATCTGGATCGCAATGTCGGAGGCGTAACAGTGCTTCCTCCTTACGAGAAGATGCACGATACAGAGTGGTATACCGGGACTGCGAACGCAGTCTACCAGAATCTGGACTATATGGAAAGCTATAATCCGGACTATGTTCTGATCCTTTCAGGCGATCATATCTATAAAATGGATTATGAGAATATGCTTGATTTTCATAAGGAAAGCGGAGCGGATGTCACGATAGCCGTAATGCCTGTTCCAGTGGAAGAGGCAAAGCGCTTCGGAATAATGATCACTGATGATAAACATCGAGTTGTGGACTTTGAGGAAAAACCCGAGAAGCCCCGCAGCAATCTGGCTTCCATGGGAATCTACATTTTCTCGTGGAAGGCACTCAAAGAGGCACTCATCGCGAATGCCAGCGAGCCCAACATGGATTTTGGAAAACATGTTATCCCTTATTGCAAAGACAAGGGGGAGAATCTGTTTGCTTATGAGTTCAACGGTTATTGGAAGGACGTGGGAACTCTGACAAGTTACTGGCAGGCGAACATGGAACTCATAGATATTATTCCTGAATTCAATCTCTATGAGGAGTACTGGAAGATATATACACGCAATGAGACACTTCCGCCGCAGTATCTCGGACCGGACAGTGCAATAGAACGGTCTATAGTAGGTGAAGGAACTGATATTTACGGTGAAGTCTACAACTCAGTTATAGGCACCGATGTCACTATAGGGGAAGGCACAGTAGTGCGTGATTCCATAATCATGAATGGGACAGTGATCGGGAAGAACTGCTCACTTGAAAAAGTGATAACTGCGGAGGAATCCGTTATCGGTGATGATGATGTTCTGGGTGAGGGCGATGAACGCCAGAATGAGACCAATCCGGGTATTTACTGTGACGGTCTTGTTGTGATAGGAGAGAAGGCGGTGGTGCCTGACGGAATCAGCATAGGCAAGAACGTCCTGATCGCAGGTGAGACAAAAGTCGAGGATTATCCGAACCGCAGGCTTGAGAGCGGAAAAAGTCTTGTAAGGGA
>JAAZDA010000165.1 GCA_012512995.1 Clostridiales bacterium
TTATTTGTACAGCAAATACAGTAAATTTCACTTAATTATTTGCTTAATTATATGTGAATGTGTATGATTGAACAATCAGGAAGGACTAAATACATGAGTATTACTGCAAAGCATCTTGCCGCAGAACTGCATATATCTGCAACTGCCGTATCAATGGCTCTAAATAATAAGCCTGGTGTAAGTAAAGAAACAAAAGATATGATCATACGGGAAGCCGAGAAAAGAGGTTACGATTTCTCGAGAATATCCCGGAAGAAAAATGAATCCGGTGACATTTATTGCATAGTATACCGGACCAGTAATGCAATACTTAAATACACTCCTATTTTCTCTGAGATAACAGATGGTATGGAGCAGGAGTGCCGCCACACAGGACATCGCCTCAAAACACTTCAGATTCAGGAGAAAAACAATGATATTGACAGGTGCATTGAAGAGCTCCGCGTTTCAGGCTGTATAGGTATTATTCTTCTCGGGACTGAGATCACCGCAGACATCTGCGGGCGTTTTCTTTCTCTGTCTGTTCCGATAATTCTTCTTGATTCATATTTCGAATCCGTTAAATGCAGCAGCGTGCTGATCAATAACGCTCAGGGCGCATATGTCGCTACCAATTATCTTATTGACCGTTGCGGTCAGCAGCCAGGGCACCTGCGTTCCTCCTATATGATAGAAAACTTTGAGGAACGCCGTAATGGTTTTTCACGCGCTGTCAGAGAACATGGCATGTCAATAGGTAAGTCAGTGGTACACGATCTTTCTCCATCCATCGATGGCTCTCTCACAGATATGCTCGAGATCATCGACCATGGAGACCCGCTCGCTTCATGCTATTTTGCTGATAATGATCTCATAGCGATCGGTGCCATTAAAGCATTCAAGCTCCGCGGATACAGAATTCCCAACGATATATCGATCATCGGCTTCGATAATATTACCGAAGGCCGCATCATTGACCCTTCGCTGACTACTATAGATATCCCGAGAAAATTCATGGGACAGGTCGCCATCGACCAATTGCTGACACAGACAGCTACAAGTCTTCCATATACAGTAAAGATCGAAGTATCAACAAGCCTTGTAAAAAGATTTTCAGTCTGATTCATCATCTGTCTATATCAGTTTTTCAACCGCCTCACGCAATGTCGAATCTGTACCGACATTGCCTGGGAATATAATATACGGTATCCTTGGAAATCTACTTTCTTTGTCCGTCTTCCAGACAGGCACGCCAGGCATTATCTGACCCATTACTTCTGCTTTCTTTACACCAAGTGCTTTTGTTCCGACATCCGAAGATGTTATTCCGCCTTTTGCAACAACAAAAGACGGTACAGAAGATAGTTTTCCCACGCAATTCTGGATAGCCTCGCTTATTTCCACGCTCCTGATAAGTGCCTGTTCTGGCGTATCATCCTTAAGTGTCAACTCTTTCCTCTTTGTTGACACGCAGACAGTTCTGCCCGCCCTGATCAGCGTGTCTTCCTCTTTGACTATACGTTTGCATTCCTCATTGAGCCGTCCCGGCTTCAGGACAAGGTCACTGTCCATTTCAATGAAATTGATATTGTTTAATTTCCGAAGCTCCTCCAGTTGTTTTGTCGTCTTATCAGTATGACTGCCGACAACTATGATTCCGCCTCTGCCGGCATTGTTCTCTTCGATCAACTCATCATGACTCAGTAAGGGTCTGTCACTTATATTACCTACAGCCTTGACAAGTGCGGCCGCCGATCTGATCATATATCTTTTCCCCGCAGCCATCGCGCGGAGCAGTGCAACAGCAAAGACCTTTACATCATAATCACATGTTGCGTTGACTATGATCTTATTGAATCCATTCAACCCCATAAGCATCCCGCATATTGCGTCGTAATCCATAGTACGGAGAAGGTAAAGTGAAACCGACAGAACAGACTCTGCCGAGAATTCACCTTGTGTTTTCTCTTCTATATACTCCCGCAGATTACTTGATCTGTACCCAAATGTCTTGTCCTCTGCAAACTCGGTATTCGCGCATGGAATCAGGTTTTCCGCGTAACGGACATAATGTGTATCATTTAATGTGTATCTTCCACCCTCATTAAAATATGGGCAGAGTATTTCTCCGTCAATCCCCACTCCGCTTTTCTTCTGGATCGTCTTTTCAAGTACTTCTGTCTCAAGAGGATAGTGACCTCTGAGCGTGGAATCACCGCGGGAGATCAGAACAAAATCAATTCCGGTCTTATGTGATACCTTTATGAGATTTTCTGCTATTTCTGTATGGGCTCTCCTTGTCTGGTCTGCGGTAAAACTACGGCTGTTCGTAAGAACAAAGAACAGATTTCTTTTTTCAGTAAATCCTCTGGTCAGGCTATCTTCAGACCAATCTGTATATACACTAACATCATGTACAGTCTGTATTCCTGTAGGATCGTCATCAAGAACAACTATTTTTCTTTTGTTCTGGTTTGATGCATCTCTCAGGTCTGAATCTATTTTGTCCTTCATTCCCTGCGAATATGAAAGAACTATCCCCGCGTCAGCTATCTTTTCGTTCATTACTTCCTCCGTTGCCATACTTTACAATTTTTTCGTTATCCCAAGCATGGTCCTTGCTTCGTCAGGGCTCATTGTTTCCATTTCCTTAGAGCGGATGATTTCTGTTGCTTTCTCAATAAGCATGTAGTTATGATCGACACGATTTTCAGGGGACAGGTAATCCGAATCCTCAAAACCTATCCTGACCGAACCCGCGCCTGTTTCAAGGGCATATTCCATCAGTTCCCAATTCTTTCTATGTGCCTCGGTGTAGCCCCAGATAACGTCATCCTTGTAGAAATTGTCATACACGCCACTCACAAGATGATCAAGTCCCGCCCGAGTCGCCGGCATTTCGCCATCGTGACCCATGACAAGAGCGATAAGCATAGGCCTTGGAAAATGATATGCTTCATCGAGTTCGCGAAGCGTATTCGCCATACCCACCTCAAACAGTTCGGTCTCTGCGATTTTGTTGTTATCAAAAATCTGTTTAACACAGAATCTAACGTCCTTTATCGGATTGCAGTAAACTGAATCGCCGAGATTTACAGACCCGACATTCAGACTGTTTGCCTCTACCCATGGCGCATAACAAGGCTGGCATCTTTCTTCGATCGTAAGATCCGATACGCCTCCCGTTGATATTTCAACAACAATGTCGCACTTTTCGCGGATGAGATCTACTGTTCTCTTAAGGATTGTAAGGTTCGGTGTCAATGCTCCATGCTCATTCCTTGCGTGCAGATGGACCATCGCCGCGCCTGCGAGATAACACCTGTAAACATCATCTGCTATTTTTTCAGGTTGAATATTCTTATCCCCTGCACTTACAGGTGCAACTGAAACCATTATCTTCTTCATTTTTTCCTTTCTGTCATTTCCAGAGCTTATAATGCTCCTTCACGACTTCGTTAATATTCTCCGTTTTCCTGTCCCTTATAAGATCTGTCAGTTTTCTGTGAAGACTGCAGAACTCGCTTTTTCTGCCCGAGTTTATCCATTCTGTTACAGCCCTCTTCCTGCTGGACACAGTAAGTCTTGTAATATAACCTGCTACGCAGTCCACGAGTGGATTGTGAATAATGTTCAGAATTGTTGTATGAAAACTGAGATCAAGTTCCAGAATTCTGTCTGCATCCGGATTTTTGGTCTTCATCTCAGCATCCATATTGTCGACAATATCTGTCAGCTTGGGAACTATCCTTGCTGATCCTGGATCCTGCAAGGCTAAATGCAGCGTTCCAACATCTATGACATATCTCAGCTGCACAAAATCTTTCCAGTTGCTCGAACTGAATATAAGATTATAAAGTAACGGATCGAGCATCCTGTCATTATATGTATCAGAAACAAATGTGCCATCAGCCCTCTTTATATACAGTATTCCGAAGGCCTGGAGCTGCTTTATTGCCTCACGTGCTGAATTTCTTCCAACGCCATATTTCTTTGACAGTTCTGGTTCTGTACTCAGTCTTTCTCCCGGTCTTATCTTTCCACTTATAATTTCGTCGATGATAGCATCTACGACGTGATCTACCGCTGATGGTTTTTTCATGATCTTACATTTGTCCCTTCCTGATCAAGGCTTCCTTAAGTGCTGCCGCCCCAAATCTTGGGCTGCCAAGTACCGGTTTGTGGAATTTCTCAGTCAGATCCGGCTCCGCATAGGCCATGCTTCCCTGTGCCAGGACAATTACATCCACCTTCTCAACAATCGCGGGTGCAGCTTCCTGAAGCCTGTCTTTGAACTGTGCCTGATCAAGACCGAAA
>JAAZDA010000166.1 GCA_012512995.1 Clostridiales bacterium
AAGGGTAATGTCACGAAAGATACTGTGGTCAACTACAAGGATGACTTCAGCGCCGCCGTGAATAAGGAGTGGCTGTCGACAACTGAGCTTCCTGATGGATACACAAGATATTGTGCTTTCGATGAGAATGAGGATGTCATGCGGGAGCGCAAGCTGTCGCTGATACATGACAGTTCGCTGAAGAGCCATGACGCATCACTTGTAAAGACACTTTATGATCTGGTGGGTGACTGGTCATCAAGAAATGAGGCCGGGGTGAGCACCGCCATGCCTTATATTGAAGCGGTGAAATCGCTCACGACTACTGATGAGCTTACTGAATTCCTGATGAATGCAGATATGAATCCATTGGGTATTTGTTTTTCGACAGTATCTACCGGGGAATCATATAATGATGCTACCAGATACACGGTGTATGTAGACGAACCTTCGTATTTTCTTAATTATCCTGAAGATTACACAGATATGACTGCGACAGGCAAGATGTACTATGACTATGATCAGCAGGTATCAAACTATTTGCTGCAGCGGTTTGGATATACGGAGAAGGAAGCCGAAGAAATATTTGACGGAGCGATAAAGTTTGAGAGCATGATGGCACCATATCTATACACTTCTGCGGAGAAATCATCAGTTGAATTTATGGGCATGATTGATAACGTCTACACATTGCAGGAAATTGCAGCAATCGAGGGCAACTACCCGATTTCAGAGATGATAGTCGGGACAGGTTACGGACAAAGCTCTGATTATATGGTAGTTAATCCGGATTTCATAAAGCATTTCGGAGAATTGTATACGAATAAGAATATCGGACTCATAAAAGACTACCTCCTGGCACATGAAGCGGTATTTTTTGCTGATATGCTGGACCGCGATGCTTATGAAACCGAGAATACCATTTCAAACAGCGTTTACGGCGGGAGCGGAATGGTTTCCGATGAAGAGAATTGCTATGATGTAGTGAATGGTTATCTTGCATGGCCACTCGACAATCTGTATGTTGATAAATACTGCACAGAGGAAAGAAAAGATAAGGTAATAGAGTGCGGAGAGGAAGTGCGTGCCTATTATCGCAAGATGCTGGAAGGTGAGACATGGCTGTCAGAGGAAACACGCGCGGCGGCAATCGATAAGCTTGATAAAATGACGATACACGCTGTAATCCCGGAGAAGCAATATGACTACAGTGGGCTCAAGCTGACAGCGACAGCAGATGGCGGGACTTTTATAGATGCAACTATGGAAATTGCCAAATTTGAGAAACAGCGCAATATAAGTAAGATAGGCAAAACTGTTGATGCCGATGAATGGGGTATGCCTACGAGCATGGTCAATGCCTACTATACGCCTCTTCTGAATGCAATTTATATAATGGATGGGATGACTGTTTCTCCGATGCTCGACGACGAGAACAACTACGAAGAATTCCTTGCAGTTATCGGCACGACATTAGGACACGAGATTTCTCATGCTTTTGATACAAATGGTGCACAATTTGACGCTTACGGTAACATGGTAAACTGGTGGACAGATGATGATTATTCAGCATACATAGGCAAAACTCAGAAAGTCGTTGATTATCTTAATTCCATAACACCGTTTGAAGATTACCCGGATATGAGTGTTGATGGTGAACTTGTAAAAACTGAATACATAGCGGATCTTGTTTCATTTAAGCCTGTCATTGCGATAGCCAGGCAGCATGAAGATTTTAACTGGGATATTTTCTTCCAGGCTCGTGCTGCTATGTGGAGGATGGTTGCGACCGAAGAGAAAGAGGTAAGTCAGTTACAGAGCAATGAACATCCCCTTGGTTATATTCGCGTAAATGCTATTTGCCAGCAGTATCAGGAATTCTATGATACATATGATATTCAGCCAGGTGATGGAATGTATCTTGCACCTGCAGACAGACTCGAGGTCTGGTGAAACCGGCATAATCAGTTGTTCACCTTGTTCTCGCAGTAGAGATACCTTCTGAGCCTTGTTATTATACCGAACCCTGCCAAACCGACAGCTCCGGTTCGGCGCTGACCGATTGGTCCTGTTATTAATCATACTGAGCCCTGCCAAACCTGAGATTGGATATTATGAAGAAAACAATCAGAAAATATGGTCTTTTTGAATGCATATATGTAATGGTCCTCATAATCGGTGCAGTAGTCCTTATCTGCTGCCAGAGTATGACGGATTCTTATTCTGCGTTCAGAAACTATAGCTGTACAGATTTTTCAGAGGGCTGGGTAACATCTGCCGGAGAACAGTCAAGTCTGGTGGATTACGCCAGGACAGATGACGGTGGACCAGTCATGCTCAGCAACACACTTCCTGATGCGATCTCAGATGACGACACGCTGAATTTCCGCAGTAAGAACATAGAGTTCGCAGTGCTGATAGACGGTGAGAAGAGATATGTTTTCACGCCGGACGTCGGCTATATTGCCAGCAAGTCGTATGGCACATGCTTTCACTGTGTGGAACTGAGCTCAGAAGACGCGGGCAAAACAATCACTTTCGCCATGTATCCAATATATGATGACAACAGTTGTTTTATCAACATGATAGCAATCGGAAATCCGGGCGCGTATCTTCAGGATTTCCTGCACAGTCACCTGCCGCCTTTTCTTATCTGCCTGGCAATTGTTTTTATTGGAATCACTGTGTCGATTGCGGCATTTGTCGTTTGGCGCTCCCATGTGCCATCAATAAATCTGACATCAATGGGGATGCTCGCAATCTTACTCGGTACGTGGTCATGCATGGAAACACTGGTGCCGCAGATGCTGAGCGGCTACACCGTGCTGTATCACGGGCTCAATTACCTGATTCTCATGTCGCTTCCATATCCGGCAGTGCGATTCGCTGACTCAATTATGCTGAATCCACGCAGAATATACACGAAGATCACAGCTTTTGCTTCTTCTGTAGTCTTTGTGTTATGCTGCACGCTCAATTTTCTTCAAATACGCGACTTTCATCAGACACTTATTTTTGTTCACATCCTGCTGATCTTCACATCAATCCAGATACTTTATATGTTTTGCCGTGATTACAGATATAGAAAGCAAAACAAGTTAAGGAGCAACAGGGTTCCGCAGTTTGCTGCGTTTGTTTTCTGCATTTTCATGTCGATATCAGACCTTCTGCGTTACATTGTATCGGGCAAGGGAACAAGCGACACGGGTTACTATATGAGGATAGGACTGCTTGTTTTCTTTGTTACGCTGTCTTTTGATATTGTGAAAAAGCTGATGGACAGGGTGAAGAAAGCCGGGCAGGCCGAACTTATGCAACATCTGGCACACACGGATTCGCTCACCGGCATTTATAACAGAATGGCATTCAATGAGAGGGAGCATGAGCTCCAGGAAGCACTCGACAACGGCACTCTGAATAGTGTAATGGTATGTCAGATGGATATAAATGAGCTGAAACGCGTGAACGATACACACGGTCACATGAGAGGCGATGGGTTTATCATGGCAGCCGCAGATGCTATCGTCAGGGCTTTTGACGGAGTCGGAGTCTGCTACAGGATAGGCGGAGATGAGTTCTCGGTATTCATCACGGCGGATAGAGCGGAAGAAGAATACAGTCGCTGCCATGGAAAGTTGATGAAGCTCGAAGAGGAATACAACAACAATTCTGACGACGAGATCAGATTGTGCATAGCCTGCGGCCACGCAGTGGCATCAGGGCAAAACAAGCTCACATTAAGGCAGGCGGAGAATGTTGCAGATGCGGAAATGTATAAGAATAAGCGCAAAATTAAGGTCAAGTTATAAAGTAGACAGAGTCTACTTTATAACTACGAGGTTGGTGCTGCGCACAACCTCGAACCATTAGCTGCGCCTGCAAAACAGTTGCAGCATGAGGTTGGGTTATGAAAGAGTACGAAATCATCCGCAGCGCCCGGCACACGCTGTCAGTCGAGGTCACTGTGAACAGCAAAGTGCTGGTGAGAGCGCCTTATCGCGCGACAAGGCGCGATATTGAAGAATTTGTCATAAAAGAGCAGGACTGGATTGAAAGACATGTTGCAAAGATGAATGAGAGACGGCGGCAGCGTGAGAGTATACCGGTGTCTCGAATCGGAGCGGATGAAGTTCATGAACTCGCAGCAAGAGCACTCAACGAAATCCCTCCGCGTGTCAAGGCTTTCGCGACGGAAATGGGAGTTACTTACGGACGTATAACGATCAGGAATCAGAAGACACTTTGGGGGAGCTGCAGCTCGAGGGGCAACCTCAACTTCAACTGCCTGCTAATGAAGACACCGGTTGAGATCCAGGATTATGTAATTGTCCATGAACTCGCCCACAGGAAGCATATGGACCATTCGCCGGCATTCTGGGCTGAGGTGGAAAAGGTCGTCC
>JAAZDA010000167.1 GCA_012512995.1 Clostridiales bacterium
GATATACGCTGAGTATAAGAAAGCTTTCGCTGATGTGCCGGAGATCACGATGAACCCGATGAATCCAAAAGGACACGCGAACAACTGGCTCTCGTGCATGACAATTTCGACTGATTGCAAGGTGTCTCCTTACGATATAATGGGTAAACTCTCTGATGCGAATATCGAATCGAGGCTCATCTGGAAGCCCATGCATCTGCAGCCGGTATATGAGAAGTGTGATTACATTACCGCAAACGGAACAAGACAGAATCCTGTCAATGATGCCGGCTCAGTGTGTGAAGACATCTTTAATCGCGGACTGTGCCTGCCGTCTGACATAAAGAACACCGAAGAGGACATGCAGGAAATAATCGGCATAGTGAAGAATTGCTTCTGAGGATCGAAGAATGCACAGGAAGGGTATCTACGAAAAATTCATCAAGCGCCCGCAGGATTTTGTGCTGGCACTGATAGCGACAGTGATACTCTCACCGGTCCTGCTCGTCACGGCTGTTCTCGTCAGGGCAAAACTCGGAAGTCCTGTGCTTTTCAGGCAGGAGAGACCGGGCAGGAACGCGAAGGTATTCAGGCTTTACAAGTTCAGGACGATGACTGACGCTAAGGATAAGGACGGCAATTTGCTGCCGGACGAAGTCCGGCTCACGGCTTTCGGGAAGAAACTCCGTTCAACATCGATCGATGAGCTGCCGGAGCTTTTTAATATCCTCAAAGGGGATATGAGTATCGTGGGACCGAGACCGCTGCTTGTCAGATACCTGCCGAGATATAACGCGCATCAGGCAAGGCGCCATGAAGTGAGACCGGGCTTTACAGGACTGGCCCAGGTGAACGGGCGCAACGCCATAAGCTGGGAACAGAAATTTGATTATGATGTGCAGTATGTAGATAGTATAACTTTTACCGGTGACTGGAAGATCATATTCAAAACTGTTTCTGTAGTCATCCACCATGATGGGATCCAGTCAGCGACGTCGGCTACAATGGAAGAGTTCATGGGCTCGCCGGAGAAGGATGATTAGAATGATAAAGAATATTCTGTTTACAAGTGTCGGTAGAAGAGTTGAGCTTGTCGAAGCATTTCGCGATGCAGCTGACCGTCTGGGAAGGCGGGTCTGCATTCATGGGAGTGATATAGCGACGACTGCCCCGGCTCTTTTTTATTGCAACAGGACTCATATAACCGTTAAGATCAGGGATCCGAAGTACATTCCCGAGCTCCTCGAAATATGCAAAGATAATAGTATCGACCTTCTTATTCCAACGATCGACACTGACCTTCTAATACTCTCAGAGCACAAAGAAGAGTTTGAAGCCATAGGGACAAAGGTGATGATAAGCGCGCCAGAGATGATACGCATCTGCAGGGACAAGCGATTTACTGCTGATTTCTTTGAACAGTGCGGTCTCAGGTCGCCACAGCCGGTCGATTCTATTGAAAAATATGAAGGTGGCTACCCCTGCTTCATCAAACCGAAGGACGGGAGCTCGTCGATCAATGCTTTTGCGGTGAATTCTGAGGAAGAGCTTAAGACCTATGTCAGAGAGGTGCCCGATTACATAATCCAGCCCTTTATTGAAGGCCGCGAGTATACGATCGATATGTTCTGCGATTATGACGGATATCCTGTTTATATTACGCCCAGAGAGCGTATCCTGGTCCGTGAAGGAGAGGTCATCAAAACAATTGTGACCGCGGATCCACAGATGGTCGCGGAGGCTAAGGCTATCGCCACGAAGTTCCATCCCTGCGGGCCGATAACGGTTCAGCTCATACGGGACTCCAAGACTGACACGGATTATTTCATAGAGATCAATCCCCGCTTCGGAGGCGGCGCACCGCTTTCCATGAAGGCAGGGGCTGATAGCGCTGAGGCTACAATAAAACTCCTCTTCGGCGAAAAGGTGACGTATGAGGAGAATGCTGCTGAGAATGGTCTGGAGTACAGCCGCTTCGATCAGAGTGTTCTCTCAGGAGGAACGAAGCTTACAGATATTACAAAGCTCTCAGAGGCAGCGTCGAAACTTGATGGAATACGAGGCGTGATCCTTGATCTGGATGACACTCTTTATGATGAGGTCGACTATGTAAAGAGCGGGTTCCATGTCGTGGCTGGAATAGCTTCCAGATGGTACGGTGAGGATGATGATGTACTTTTTGCGGAGCTGTTATCGCTCTTTGAAGAGGGCGCAGAATCCATAAGCGAATTTGTGAGAATGCATGAAGCGGAAGATTCCGAGGAGAGCAGGTCAAGAGAACAGGAGCTTCTTGAGGCATATCGCGGACAGAATCCGTCGATCAGACTGACGGAAGAAGCACAGAAACTCATAAATGCCCTTGAAGAGAAAAAGATCGCAATAGGAATAATCTCTGACGGTCCGCCGGCTAGACAGCATAAAAAGCTGGAAGTCCTGGGGCTTGATTCAGATCCGGGAGTAAAAGAGATAATCATAACTGACGAACTGGCAGGGGAGAGCAATGATCCGCATATATTCCGCAAACCGTGTCCTATTGCATTCGAGATAATGGCAATGAGGCTCGCTCTTCCTTACAGGGAACTGGCCTATGTGGGGGACAATATTTCCAAGGACTTCATTGCGCCGGGCAGACTGGGAATGCACTGTTTCTGGTATCATAATCCGGTTGGGATCCATAACGATTCCGTGGACAGGAGGTCTATTTGAGAGCTCTGATTCTTGCAAATCACTCCGGCGGACTTTACGATTTCAGAAACGGACTTCTGACATCGCTTATCGCGAGAGGAGATGAAGTTACAGTCTCTGTCCCTGATGACAGTAAAACAGAACTTCTTGAGAAGGAAGGCTGTAAGGTCATTCATACTGATATAGACAGACGTGGGGTAAACCCGGCGCATGACCTGAAGCTGATCAGTGCATATGAAAAGCTCATACGTGATGAGAAGCCGGATGTTGTCCTCACATATACGATAAAACCGAATATATATGGCGGCTATGCGGCATCGAAAGCGGGAGTGCCGTATATTACGACGGTGACCGGACTGGGATCAACATTTGAGAAGGGCGGAGCACTGCTTAAGATAATTACCGGGATGTATAAGAAGAGCCTTAAGAACTGTAGCTGCCTCTTCTTCCAGAACGGCGAGAATCGCGGAATATTCAGGAACTACGGCATTGTCGCCGGAAAGGACAGGCTTGTATCAGGATCCGGAGTTGACCTTGATGCCCACAGAGCGGAACCTTATCCCGGTCATGATGGCGACGAGATACGATTTCTGTATGCGGGACGCCTGATGAAGGAAAAGGGCACTGATGAGTATATGAGTGCCGCGAAGAGACTTCATGAGAAATACGGCGACCGTGTGCGATGTGAAACTGTCGGTTTCTGTGATGATGATTATACGTCAAAACTTGAAGAGGGCGAAAAGGAAGGCTGGCTTAAGAGCCACCCGTATACGACGGATATCATTCCTTTTCTCCGCGTGGCTGATGCCATAGTGATGCCGTCATATCACGAGGGAATGTCGAACGTTGTCATGGAGGGCTCGGCCACGGCAAGACCTGAGCTTGTCAGTGACATAAGTGGTTGCAGGGAAATAGTGGAACACGGCGTCACGGGACTACTCTATCCGCCGAGGAACGCAGATGCATTGTTTGAAGTGATGGACGAATTTGTTTTGATGCCCCTTCCGGAGCGCAAAGCTATGGGACTTGCAGCACGTGTTAAGATGGAACGTGAATTCGACCGCAGTAAAGTCATTAAGTGCTATCTTGAAGAGATCGATAATGCGGCGGGAAGCGGAAGCCGCACATGATCCTGTGTCCGGCAAAACATTTTTGTGCACAATTCGCAAAGACCGTTATAATAAGGTGACACAGTAAGGAAGCAGGAGGAATTGCAGATAATGGACGTTTATGAAAAGTTATTATCAGGAGAAGATAAACTTGCACTTGTAGGGCTGGGCTATGTTGGAATGCCGATAGCTGTAGCTTTTGCAAAACAGATAAAGGTCATAGGTTTTGACTTTAATGAAGCCAAGATCGAGAAGTATAAGAGGGGCATTGATCCGACGCAGGAAGTCGGAGATGAAGCTGTTAAGAACACGACAGTCGAGTTCACGGCTGATCCGGCAAAACTCAGGGAAGCGAAGTTCATTATCGTCGCCGTTCCGACACCAGTAAACGATGATCACACGCCTGACCTCACACCTGTTGAGGGCGCGTCGAAATTCGTGGGACAGAACCTCACAAAAGGAACAGTAGTTGTTTTTGAATCCACTGTTTATCCGGGAGTCACTGAAGAGACATGTATTCCGATAATTGAGAAGGAGTCAGGCCTTAAGTGTGGAACGGACTGGAAGATTGGTTATTCACCGGAGCGTATAAATCCCGGCGATAAAGTCCATCGTCTTGAGACTATAACAAAGATAGTTTCAGGTATGGATGGCGAGACACTTGACACGGTAGCTAAGGTCTATGAACTGGTAGTAAAGGCCGGTGTTCACAGAGCTGATTCCATAAAGGTCGCTGAAGCCGCGAAGGTAATAGAAAACTCACAGCGCGATATCAACATTGCGTTCATGAATGAACTTTCGATCATCTTCCACAAGATGGGAATAGACACAAAGAGCGTGCTGGAGGCAGCAGGAACAAAGTGGAACTTCCTTCATTTCCAGCCAGGTCTCGTAGGTGGCCACTGCATCGGCATTGATCCTTATTACCTGACATACCGCGCTGAGCAGTTCGGCTATCATTCACAGATAATCCTGTCAGGCCGCCGCATCAATGACGACATGGGCAAGTACGTTGCTGAGAGCATGGTCAAACTTCTCATAAAGGACGACATCGCAGTGAAGAACGCGCGTGTCGTGATACTCGGTTTTACGTTCAAGGAGAATTGCCCTGATACCCGCAACAGTAAGGTGTTCGATATCGTAAAGGAGCTTCGTGAGTACGGCATCGAGCCGATGATCGTCGATCCTGAAGGCGATGCTGAAGAGGCGAAGAAGCTCTACGGCGTGACCTTCTCTTCAATGGACGATGTCCACGATGCCGATGCTGTCCTGATGGCTGTTAAGCATAAGGAGTTCGAAGCGTTTACACCTGAATCAATATCAAAACTCTATAAGCCGGAGTTCCATGGTGGAAAGAGCTCAAAGGTATTCGTCGATCTCAAGGGTCTGTTCAATAAGGACAGCTTCAAAGAGCCGGAGTGGATGTACTGGAGACTGTAAGTCACTGGCAATTGTTTTAAAGTCACCATAAAAGTCGAGTTGCCGGAAGGTGTCATTACCCTCCGGCAACTTTTTGCATGTAAGTTGAAGAATATTGATCAGTTGATACGTTTATATTATTGAAAGCGCTTGAGAAAGAAAAGAAGTCACAAGAAGGGACGAGAACGTTCTGGAACAGGAATTACTACAACAATTGATAGATAAATACCAGAACCTGATCTTCTCGGTATGCTACCGGATGACGTCGGATTATTTCGCGGCGCAGGATCTGACTCAGGAAACGTATCTCTCGGCATTTAAGAACATTGAAAGCTACCGGGATGACAATGCCAAAGCGTGGCTGTGCAGGATCGCCTCTAATAAGTGCATTGATTACCTGAGAGCGAACAAAAGGACAGAACCTACTGAGAGCGAGAAACTGGATATGTTCGCTGCAGGTGGGGCATCGACATCCGAGGAAACTGAGGACAGAGAACTGAAGCGGCAGCTTGAAGCCAACTGCAGGAAACTTAAGCCGCCGTACGATGAAATCGCACTCGCTTACTTTTACAGTGAGAAGTCACCTAATGAAATCGCCAGTGAGCGCGGTCAGAACATTAAGACAGTACAGACACAGATCTACAGGGCACGGGCGATGCTCAGAGAAATGTACAGCGATATGTATCAGGAATACAGGAAGGAGGCACACTGCGGATGAGCTATTTAACAGATGAGGAGCTTAATGCTCTGATAGAAGATGTAGAAGGCAATCACATGCTGCAGGCACCTGCCTACCTTGCTGATGAAATAATAGCAAAAGCCACGGAACAGGATGAAGGCACTGATCAGGCAGAGGTTCAGACAATTGATGAAATGAATGCCGAGCCACTGACAATCAGAAATAATCACGAGGATAAGTCAAAGCCATCTCATAGGTCGGCAAAACAACAGCTCCTCCTGTACTCCATCGAGGTCTGGACAGCGGCTGCCGCAGCAATCCTTATAATGACAGTTTCGCTTGTCAACTATTCGACCGGAAAGACAGACAGCCTCGTGCCGAAATTTGCGACAAGTGCTACGACAAATATCAGAAATAATTCGGATAAGGTCGAATCATCACTGGACAATATCCGTAGTAAAAGAAAAGAGTTAAGGACAGATGTAGGAGCTTTTGTAGATGGACTCCTGAACGGTGAATATTTCACCAAACAATAATAAATCGCTCCAATATGGAGCTATGGAGGTAGTTATGAGAAAGAAGAAAAGTGGTTTCTGGACATTTATATTTTCGTTTATTCCCGGCTGTGCTGAGATGTATGCCGGACTTATGAAACAGGGAGTATCACTGCTGGCGGTATTCATGACAATTTGTTTTGTCTCAGCCGTCACACGCATTGACGCATTGATGTTCGTTGGCATTGTGGTCTGGTTCTATGCGTTCTTCCACGCAAGGAACGTAGCACATATGGATGAGCAGCAACTCAATGCTGTTGAAGACAAATATATGTTCAAGTTGTCAGAACTCAATATGAGTGACAGAAAACGCAACAAGATCATTGCGGCTGTGCTGATCGTGATAGGTGCATGGATGATCTTCAACACAGTCTGGAACATGCTCAGAGACATTATTCCCGAGAGCATTTACTGGATGATAGACGATGCGATAGGAGTGATTCCCGGTATACTTGTGGGAGCCCTTATCATCTGGGTCGGCGTCCGCCTGATCAAAGGCAAGAAGCAGGAACTGCTGGGAGATCAGAATAAAAACGATGCTGCCTGATTGCGCAGTTTGGAGGAGATAATGAACAATGAACATCGTGTGGGCAGCATAACATTCGGAGTGACACTTATTGCACTCGGCGTGCTGTTCCTGGTTTCAATATTCTGGAAAGCGATACCTGTATTGCAGATCATGAGGTTCTGGCCCTGTGTGTTTATAGTCTTGGGAATAGAAGTCCTGGTGGCTAACACAATGTGGAGATCGGATTTCAAGATAGACGCGGTCGCAATAATCATGACCGGCTGTGCGATGGTATTCGCCATGGGTCTGGCAGCGGTCAATACAATAGCAACAATGGCAAAGTGGTAATTATTCGGGTATTGGTCCCGCGGGAAACCGTGGGACTTTTTGTTTGCCACTGATAATGATATTCTATGATATAAGGGTCAAAAGTACATTATGTGTATATGAGAATGAGGCAGTATGCAGAAGCTTAATGCACATGAAAAGAGAATAGTGGCTATGTCGGTCTTTCTTGTGATTCTGGCGGCCGTGCTGCGTTCAATGAGCATACACGGAATTCATCCGATACTGTTCGGCTGGCTGCGCGGATTACTCCAGTGCGGAATGATGGTAGCCTGGGGTGTTTCAATATGGCAGAGAGTCCTTAAAGGAAGACTGCGGACTTACCTTCTTGCGATTGATTCGCTTCTGCTGTTCTGGATCGCTGAGCGGACTATCAAGTATATGATGCTGAAGGAGTTCGCGACTGCTACCAGATACTGTTGGTATATGTATTACATACCAATACAGCTTGTACCGCTTTTCGCACTGTTCGCGGCACTTTGCATTGGTCACCCTGAGAGCTATGAACTGCCGCGCAAATACAATCTGATGTACATTCCGGCTGTATTGATGATCATGATCGTGCTGACGAATGACATTCATCAGCTTGTTTTTACTTTCCCGGGAGGCATACCTGATCGCGGGGATCACTATTCTTACAATGTCCTGTATCCAGTAGTGATGGCCTGGATGGGCATTGAAATCATGCTGTTTTTTATAGAACTGTTCAGAAAATCACGCCTGCCTTGGAAGGGCCGTCGATTACTGCTGCCATTTATTCCTACGCTGTTTGGTATAGTTTATGGGATATTATATGTTTTGAATGTTCCTGTACTGAGAGAATTTGCCGGTGATATGAACGCTGTTTTCGCATTGATGATAGTGCTGACATGCGAGGCATGTATCAGCACAGGGCTCATTCCGTCAAATTCGAGGTATGCTGAGCTTTTCTCTGCTTCAACTATGTCAGCACGGATAACAGATGAGAATTATAATGTCATACTTGCTTCAGAGCCTGCAGGAAGCGCTTACGGTGAGGATATTTCTGCTGAAGACATGAGGAGGACAGAGGATGGTCCGATCATGCTGTCGGAGAGCATCAGACTTTCGGCGGCACCTGTAACAGGTGGTCATGTTCTGTGGATGGAGGATATTTCTGAACTGACGGATGTTCTGAAAGAACTTACCGAGAGAAAGGAAACTCTCGAGAACGGCAATATTCTGCTGGAGAAGAATTACCACACGGCACAGACCATACGGCGGCTCGAAGAAAAGAACCGTCTGTACGACGCAATGGCAGAGCAGACCGCGCCTCAGATAAGGAGATCCGGAGAACTTCTTGAGGAGTTCAGACAGGCAGACGATGAGACGGTGAAACGAAAACTCCTTGGCCGCCTGGTGATCATAGGGGCATATTTGAAGCGACGCAACAATCTGATCTTTATCAGTGAACAGAGCAATATGATATCAGAACGCGAGTTGGAACTATGCCTTGAGGAATCGTTCGACAATTTGAAATTATATGGCGTGAGATGCAGTTTCTACATTAAGACCGGTGGTGACATACCTGCCGATACCGCAATGAAGATATACGATTTTTTTGAGGACGTGACTGAGAAAGCATTTGAAGGGCTACGCTCAATGATGCTCCGGATCTTTGTAAAACAGGACAGCTGCGCATCAGATCCTCAAGCAGAGGAAGCCGATGACTGATGCTGATGATGTTGTTGCGACCTGGGAGCGGGCAATTGATCTTCTTAGGCGCACTAATGATGAGAAGCCTGAGAAGGATGAACTCAGCCAGCTGCGCGATCTGAGCATGGGAATGGGGCTTGAAATTGTTCTGACGGGTGAGATGCCGCAGGATGATGAAATGTCTTATCTTGTTGTAACTGCCATACGAGAATGTGTGACAAATGCTGTGAGTTATGCTGAGGCAAAACATCTGAATGTGCGGATGGAAAATGCACACGACGGAATGACGTTAGTCACTATCGAAAATGACGGTAAGCCTCCGGCTCATGATGTCGTCGAAGGCGGCGGTCTTTCGATGCTGAGAAGGCGTATTGAATATGCCGGTGGGAGCATGAAGGTGGTGAGTAGTCCGGTGTTCAGACTGATAGTTTCTCTGCCGGAAGAATAAAAGCACTTATTACGGAGGCGGAAATGGCACAGGTCTTGATTGTTGAGGATCAGAAAATGCCGCGTGAGAACATGATAGGTTATGTTAACAGCAGCAATAATTATAAGCTTGCAGGTACTTTGAGCAACGCTGCCATGGCCGAGCTTTTCTGCGCCGGGCATCATGTGGATCTTATTCTGATGGATGTATGTACGGAAAGGGATGAGAACGGCCTTGAGGCCACGGCGATCATCAAAAAGAGATTCCCGAAGATCAAAGTGATAATTGTCACATCAATGGTGGAATGTAGTTTCCTCGATAGGGCGCATGAGGCCGGGGCAGACAGTTTCTGGTATAAAGACGACAGCGAGGATGAACTACTGACGGTCATGGACAGAACGATGACCGGAGAATCTGTTTTTCCTGAGAGGACGCCCGAGGTGGAGCTCGGTCTTACTACAAGTTATGAATTGACAGGCGGAGAGATAAAGGTGTTGCGGCTGCTTATGGAGAGCCTGAGCTACGAGGAAATCGCCAGGGAACTCGGTTGCTCTGAGAGAAATGTCCGCTTTCATCTGAATAACGTACTTGAGAAAACTGGATACAAGAATAAGATGCAGCTGCTCCTTGCAATTTCAGATAAACGACTCATC
>JAAZDA010000168.1 GCA_012512995.1 Clostridiales bacterium
ATGAAGAAGTCCGCCAGATGCTTGAGAACTGCTATAACGAGGCAAAACAGATCCTGTCCCAGAATCTTGATGTGATGGACAAACTTGCCGATTATCTGATACAGAAAGAGACCATAACGGGCAAGGAATTCATGAAGATATACCGCCAGACGAAGGGTATTCCTGAACCGGCAGAGAAATCAGATGCAGTGAAGCTTGCTGAGGAAGTGAGAAAATCTGCGGAACCGGAGACAAAGCCGGACGAGAAGAAGGGTCAGATGGAGGAGCAGCAAGAGCCGCAACCGGCACAGGAAGTTGCGGAGCAACAGGAATCACAGCCTGACGGAAATCCGTCACAGCCTCAGCAACCGGACAGCAGTCATGATTCCCGGAGAGGAATGTTCTCAGGGGCATCGAAAGATGATCTTGGAAAGCATTGATATAATCAGATCATAGCCGCGCGGGCGTCTCATAAAAGCGGCGTCCGCCTTTTCAGGTATGGAGGCAAGTTTGGAAAAGATGCCCGAGGTCACTGATCAGCCGGATAAGCCGGAACAAAAAGAAAAAAACAGTTTTGACGTAAAGACCGAGCTTTCGAAGCTTCCGAAAAAGCCTGGTGTTTACATCATGCACGATTCCGCTGATACAATTCTGTATGTGGGCAAAGCAGTGAATCTTCACAATCGCGTCCGCTCGTATTTCCGTGCGAATATCGGCAGAGGACCCGCGATAGACCAGATGGTAAGGCAGATCGCGTATTTCGAGTACATTGTGACTGATTCGGAGCTGGAGGCACTTGTACTCGAGAATAATCTTATCAAGGAGAATCGTCCTAAATATAACACGATGCTCGTTGATGACAAGACGTATCCGTATATAAAAGTCACGGTAGGTGAGCCGTATCCAAGACTTGTTTTCTGCCGCACGATGAAGAAGGATAAGAGCCGGTATTTTGGCCCGTTTACGAGTGGGGACGCAGTAAGGAACACGATAGAACTGCTGAACAGGATGTTTATGTTAAGGGACTGCAGCAGGAATCTCCCGTGTGATGCGGGCAAGGACAGACCCTGCCTCAACTACCACATGAAGAGGTGCTGCGCACCGTGCATTAAGGGAAATGTATCAGAGGAAGAGTACAGATCCAGGATAGAATGCGTCCTGTCATTTCTGTCGGGTGATCACAAATCAGTAGTGGACATGCTAACGGAAAGAATGGATAAGGCATCTGAGGAGCTTGATTTTGAGGCCGCGGCGAGAGACCGCGATCTTATAAGAGATGTAATTTCAGTCACGGAAAAACAGAAGATGTCAGAGAGCATAGGAGAAAACCGCGATATTCTCGGAATTGCGAAGGAAGAAGAAAACCCCGATGCAGACGCTGTGATACAGACTTTCTATGTGCGCGACGGCAGGCTCATAGGAAGAGAGCATTTCTATATGACGCATGTCGGAAGTGTGCCGAAATCAGAAATTCTCTCTGACTTCATAAGGCAATTCTACGCAGGAACCCCGTTCATTCCAAAACAAATCATGTTGCCTGAGGATCTGGATGACAGAGCGGTCATCGAAGAGTGGCTGACATCAGTCAAGGGACAGAAGGTCACACTGGAAGTTCCAATCCGCGGCCAGAAGTCCAAACTGGTGGCTCTTGCAGAAGAGAATGCCGCACTGATACTCGGCAAAGACAGGGAAAGACTGAAGCGCGAAGAGGGCAGAACGATCGGTGCTGTCAGAGAAATTGCATCGCTCATTGGAATAGAGAAGGCGGACCGCATGGAAGCATATGATATTTCGAATATCAGTGGTTTTGCCAACGTCGGTTCGATGGTAGTCTATGAAAAAGGAAGGCCCAAACGCAGCGATTACAGAAAGTTTTCCATAAAAACAGTGTCAGGGCCAAATGATTACGCGTGTATGCATGAAGTCCTCACCAGACGTTTTGAGCATGGTCTTGAAGAGAAGAAAGAGCTTGAAGAAGAGAACAGGACAGAAGAATACAGCAAATTTGCAAAATTTCCGGATCTCATCCTTATGGATGGCGGCAAGGGTCAGGTCAATATAGCGCTGGAAGTTCTTGGAGAACTCGGACTTTCAATTCCGGTCGCCGGCATGGTAAAGGATGATGATCACAGGACGCGTGGGTTGTATTATAACAATATTGAAGTGCCGATCGATACACGGTCAGAGGGCTTTATGCTCATAACAAGAATTCAGGATGAGGCACACCGTTTTGCGATAGAGTACCACAGGTCGCAGCGCAGCGCGGCACAGACAAAGTCTATCCTTGATGAGATACCGGGAGTGGGTCCTGCAAGAAGAAAAGCACTCATGCGGACTTTCGCCTCTGTCGACGAAATCAAGAAGGCGGATGTGGCAGAACTTGTGAAAGTGCCGGAAATTGACAGCCGGGCGGCGCAGCAGATATACGAGTTCTTCCACAGCTGTTGATGAATTCTGCTTAGGATTATGGTAATATTGGAATGCAGTCAGTGCCGCGGCATAGCGGCGGAAACGGAGAACACATGGCAAGTATTCATTTATCTATAGTCGCGGAGCACATGAAACTTGAGAATCTGACTCCCGATATCGACATTTCTAAAATACGTATCCTTCAACCTGACATTAACAGACCTGCGCTGCAACTGGCAGGATTCTTCGACCATTTTGAAGCGACAAGAATGCAGATAATAGGTTTTGTCGAGTATTCTTACATGGAAAGCATGGCTCAGGAGCGCAAGGATGAAATATATGACAAACTCCTCTCGCTGGGTGAGCCCTGTGTTGTGTTTTGCAGGGAACTAAAGCCGGATGCGACATTTATGAAGTATGCGAAAAAGTATAAGGTGCCGATTTTTCTGACCAAGAAATCAACAAGCGCATATATGGCTGAGGTCATCCGCTGGCTCAATGTAAAGCTGGCACCGTGCATCAGCATACACGGAGTGCTTGTGGACGTTTACGGCGAAGGTGTACTGATAACAGGCGAGAGCGGCATTGGTAAATCAGAGGCGGCCCTGGAGCTCATAAAGAGAGGCCATCGTCTTGTGTCTGATGATGTAGTGGAAATCAGAAAGGTCTCTGATGAAACTCTTATTGGATCGGCGCCTGATATAACAAAGCATTTTATTGAACTTCGCGGCATCGGCATCATCGATGTCAAAACTCTTTTCGGTGTATCAAGTGTAAGAGATACGCAGAACATAGACCTGGTGATACAACTCGAGGAGTGGTATAAAGATAAGGAATATGACCGCCTCGGGCTTGAGGAAGAATACACGGAATACCTTGGCAACAGAGTCGTCTGCCACAGGATACCGATAAGGCCGGGCCGTAATCTGGCAGTTATCTGTGAATCAGCAGCTGTCAACCATCGTCAGAAAAAGATGGGTTATAATGCCGCACAGGAACTGTATAATCGTGTTCAGAAATCACTGACCCGCAAGAGAAGTGATGATGATCTTGATGAAGAGTGACACATTACAGATTTGACATGAGGGAGAATTGAAATGGGCAAGTGTGTATTCGGAGTTGATGTGGGAGGAACCACAGTAAAGATCGGACTTTTCGGCGTGGATGGTGTCAGAACTGAAGTGTGGGAAATTCCTACACGCACAGGCAACAACGGAAATGACATCCTTCCAGATGTAGCAGAATCTATAATGGGGAAGATGGATCAGCTTAAGATCAAAGCCTCGGATGTGGCAGGCGTCGGAGTTGGAGCGCCGGGACCTGTAGACATTAAGGGAATAGTTCATAATGCCGTTAATCTTGGCTGGGGAACAATGAATATTTCAAGTACGCTGGGCGGACTTCTCGGCGGAATAAAGGTGGCAGCGGGAAATGACGCAAACGTTGCGGCCCTCGGTGAGCAGTGGAAGGGCGGCGGCCAGGGCGTCAGTGACATGATAATGGTGACACTGGGAACAGGTGTCGGCGGAGGAATCATTGTAGAGGGCAACATTGTTGCCGGCGCTACTGGTGCAGGCGGCGAGATAGGCCATATGCATATAGAGGATCATGAGACAGAGAAATGCAACTGCGGCCGCGTGGGATGTTTTGAACAATATGCTTCTGCTACAGGCGTTGTCAGGATCGCAAGAAAAGTTCTTGCATCGAAAGATGATGACAGTTCACTTCGAGATGAGAA
>JAAZDA010000512.1 GCA_012512995.1 Clostridiales bacterium
GATCATTGAGACAACATACAGGAGAAGTGCCATTGTCCAGAGAGCCATGTTCTGTTCGCCGCCGCTGGCTGAGTTGCCGATATCTGCTGCAATTGCTGCGGTGAGGTTATTTGTCGGGGAGAGAATATTCTTGGGGAAAGCTCTTGTTTTGCCGATTACCATTGCTACAGCGAGCGCTTCACCGAAGGCTCTTGTGAGCCCGAGGATGATGCCGGTAAAGATGCCGGATCTGGCAGCAGGCAGTGTGACTTTGTATATGACCTGCCATCTTGTGGAACCGAGGCCGCATGCTGCTTTCCGGTAATCTTTGGGAAGATATCTGATGGCATCAGATGAGACTGTGGTGATCGTGGGGAATATCATGACTGCAAGGACGATTCCCGCTGCGAGAACACTGTAGCCGCCCATTTTGGCGTGGAAGGTGTCGCGGATAAACGGGACCAGGACTGTAAGGCCGATCCAGCCGTAGACGACTGATGGAATTCCGACGAAGATCTCGACCGCGGGCTGAAAAATTTTTGAACCGGCTTTTGGGGCAATTTCGGTCATAAAAACAGAAGCTCCTATTGCAAAAGGTGTGGCGATAAGAAGCGCCAGACCGCAGGTCAGGAGCGAACCGGTAATGTAGACCGCGGCTCCGACACCACCTCCGCCTCCGGTCGCCGCATCGACGGGCGACCAGTCGGATGAGAAGAGAAATTCTGCGAGGGAATGGTGATATTTCGTGAAGGTGCCGGTACCCTGATATATGAGGAATGCGCCGATTGCAAGAGTGACCATGATAATGAAAAGGCCGCAGGCGGTCACAACGCCACGACCCAGATATTCATTTCTGTAAGGATGAGCTTTCTTGTTCTTATTCATACGCACTCATATGCTCCGATCTTTGGTGGCAGAAGATCATTAGTTGTGACTTGCAACAGCCTCGTCGCTCATCTTGGATGAGACGCCGTAACCCATGCTTTCAATGGAGTCTGCGAACTTATCGCCCATCATGTAGTTTATGAAAGCCCCGGCTGCATCCGTTCCGTTGCCGTTGGTGTACATGTGCTCGTAGCCCCAGACTTTGTAGCTTCCTTTGTAGGTGTTCTCAAGAGTTGGCGCTACACCGTCGATGGAAACAGGCGAAACGGTGCTGTCATTTATAAGATAGCTGAGGGCAACGTACCCGATGGCGCCTTCGTTCTGTTCGACCGTTTGAAGAAGTGTGCCGGAATCATCTGTTTCGAGTGCTTCATTTGAAGCTTCTTCGGCGCCTCCAAGTGCCCAATTCTTGAAGAGAGCTCTTGTACCTGATGAAGAAGGTCTTGTTACAAGAAGAATATCGGTGTCGGGGCCGCCGACCTCGCTCCAGTTAGTGACTTCGCCTGTGAAGATGCCAACGAGCTGCTCAGTTGTAAGATTTGATACACCAAGTGTTGTGTTGACGACGGGAGCCATCGTGATAGTGCAGACCTCGTGATCAACAAGTCCTGCGGCTGTTGCCGCATCAAGCTTTTCTTAAGCGAAAACATCTGAATTTCCTATGTCTATTGCTCCGTCGGCGACCTGCTTGAGACCTTCGCCGGAACCGCCGCCGTTCACTGTGACTACGCAGTCAGGATTCTCTTCCATAAAGGATTCCGCCGCTGCCTGTGCGAGCGGAAGCAGAGCAGAAGACCCTGCTGCGGTCACAGTGCCGGTGATCGGTGCTGCGGAGACGGATGCTGTTTCATCTGTTGATGATGAGACTGTAGATGAGGCTGTAGTTGCGGGCGTCTCTGTTGCTGCGTCTGATGTTGTTGTTGCTGCTGCAGATGTTGCTGTTGCAGATGTTGCTGCGCCTGCAGCGTCGGTAGTTGTAGTTGCTGCAGATGAAGCTGCTGAGCCTGCAGCGTCTGAGTTGCCGCATCCCGTGAATACTGATGAGATCATTGCTGCTGCGAGTACCATTGATACAAGTTTCTTTTTCATAATAACCTCCTGTCGGAGCTCTTTTTGCGACGACCACGCACAAAGATTGCGAATGCAATAATTGTGCTGTGATCAGTCAGGTTAGTGCTCCGTGTCAAACCTGCTGTTTGAACAATTTAATGGTAGATGGGCAATGTAAAATCCAGAATCACAGGATTGTAAAATGGAGGTTAAATACTTTTACTGTTTACAAATTACCTTCGTTAAATTATCTCTCAAAAGGGCCGGAGACCCGGAAAATGGGTGATTTACCCGCGAAATGGCGCAGACCAACGAATTCGCGGGTAAAGAAGTATGTTCGAGGCATCTGGCGATGGCCGGCTTACCCGCGAAATGGCGCAGACCGACGAATTCGCGGGTAAAGAAGCAGGTTCGAGGAATCTAGCGGTGGCACGCTTACCCGCGAAACAGGGC
>JAAZDA010000169.1 GCA_012512995.1 Clostridiales bacterium
GAACACTGCGCTCCCTGCCACAAATGCAGTTGCTCCGGCATCAATCAGGGAACGGATATTGTCTGAACTGACACCACCGTCAACCTCAATAAAACAATTTGCTCCGGCATCATCAATCAGCCGTTTAAGTCTTGCAGTCTTTTCTACAGAATGTTTGATGAAAGACTGACCGCCGAAACCGGGATTGACTGACATCAGAAGTACAAAATCACAGTCACAGATAATATCCTCAAGCAGCATTACAGAGGTATGCGGATTGATTGCAACGCCCGCCTTCATCCCGAAGGAATGAATATTCTGAACGGTTCTGTGAAGATGGTTGCAGGCTTCATAGTGGACGCTCAGGTATTCGACGCCCAACTCGGCAAACTTCCCGATATACCTGTCAGGATCCACGATCATCAAATGCGCATCAAGAGGTTTTTTTGTCTCTTTAGCCATACATTTGATAACTGGAAATCCATAGGAAATATTTGGAACAAAGACTCCATCCATAATATCGAGATGAAACCAGTCACATTCGCTGCGGTTTATCAAATCAATATCTCTGCCCAAATTATTGAAATCGGCAGCAAGCATTGAAGCTGAAATAACAGTATCCATAATCCTATTTTACCTGTTTAATGACATCAACGAGCAGATCCCAGAATTTTTCCAGAGAAGCAAGATCAAGTCGTTCGCCCGGGGCATGAACACCGAGAATTGTCGGCCCGAAAGAGATCATATCCATTTCAGGGTATTTTCCGGCAAAAAGCCCGCATTCAAGACCCGCATGAATTGCCCGTACGACAGGTTCCTGCTTGAAAAGTCGTTTATATGACTTCCTGCTGACATCAAGAATATAAGAATCCATCTTAGGCTTCCAGCCAGGATACTCGGAATAATGAGTTACATCTGCACCGGCATTTATAAAACAGCATTCAAGCCTTTGCGCCGCAAAATGTCTTGCAGAATCGACAGCGCTTCGCTGGCTTGTAACCACTTTAATTTTGTCCCCTTTCTCCATTTTAACTGAAGCAAGATTGGTCGAGGTCTCGACAAGTCCGGAAATTTCCGCGCTCATTGCCAAAACACCATGAGGTGCAGCATTAAGCGCCTGTATCAACTTTGCAGCGGTCCCTTTATCAACAGCCCCGTTATTCCATGTTACAGGCTCTGCAAGGCCGACCACATCCGGATCAGTAACAGCATACTCCTGTTTAATCTCATTCATACACTTGTTGAAAAGAGCTACAACACTGTCCTCACTTCTCTTCCCAAATGCAATGACGGCAGAAGCCTCTCTTGCTATCGCATTATCTTTGTTACCACCGTCAATATTACAGAGATCAATACCTAAAGGCATTGCTTCATAAAGAAATCTTGCAAGCAGCTGTACCGCATTTGCACGACCCTTGTCAATATCATCTCCACTATGTCCGCCTATCGCTCCTGAAATGGTGAAGCGGGTAGCTATCCTTGAAGTATCGACAGATTTTGGTCTGTACTTGAAAACAGCGGAAGTATTAACGCCTCCAGCACATCCGACAAAAAGCTGTCCTTCGTCTTCGGAATCAAGATTAATCAGGATAGAGCCGGTCATAAACCCTTTCTTTATTGCATTTGCTCCATCAAGTCCCGTCTCTTCAGAGACTGTAAAAAGACACTCTATCTTTCCGTGTTCAAGATTATTGTCATCGAGGATCGCAAGTTCGGCAGCAATTCCGATACCGCAGTCTGCTCCAAGCGTCGTATCGGGAGCCACCATCCAGCCATCTCTTATTACATACTTGATAGGATCTGTTCTGAAATCGTGCTCCACCCCGCTGTTTTTTTCGCATACCATATCCATGTGGCTCTGCAAAATAACAACCGGGCGATTTTCGCACCCCTTAGAAGCAGGCTTTGTAATAAGCACATTGCCAATCTTATCTGTTTTCCATTCAAGACCTCGCTTTTTGGCGAAATCAACGAGATATTCCCTTATGTGTTCCTCGTGACCTGATTCACGCGGGACACAGACTATTTCCTTAAAAAAGGAGAGTATTTTTTCCGTATTCATTATTATTTGTTACTGCATAAATATCTGAAGTCTCTTCTCAATCTCATTTACAGACTGTTTGAAATTACGGTCGGTATCGATCAAGTCGCAAACGGTATTGTATGCATGAAGTACCGTAGCGTGATCCTTGCCTCCTATCTGAGTACCGATAGAGGTCAATGAGGTTTTTGTAAGATTCCTGCTCAGATACATGGCGATCTGACGTGCCTGAACAATCTCTCTTTTCCTCGTTTTTGAAAGAAGCAGATCTGGAGTGATACCGAAATAATCGCATACCGTATCCTGAATCTTTGAGACCGACACATCTACCTTCTGATCGGTAACAATCTTATTGATAAGATCCTGAGCAAGCTCAAGAGTCATATCTTTTTTTGCAAATGTAGAATTGGCAATCAAAGAAAAAAGCGTTCCCTCAAGCTCTCTGATATTGGCTTTAACCTTATGAGCAATAAATGAGAGCACTTCGTCAGGAACATTGACACCTTCCCTTAGGCTTTTTGATTTCAAGATAGCCAGCCTTGTATCATAATCGGGCTTTGTCAGTTCAACTGAAAGTCCCCATTTAAATCTTGAGAGAAGTCGCTGTTCGAGACCCTGAAGATCAGCCGGAGCCTTGTCTGAAGTCAGAATAAGCTGTTTGCCTGACTGGTGCAGATAGTTGAATATCTGGAAGAATGCATTCTGTGTCCCTTTCTTCTCCGCGAACTCATGAACGTCATCAACTATGAGGACATCGAGAGACTGATAGAAGCGGAGAAAATCGGTAAGTTTGTTATTAACTCCGACAGCATCCATGAATTGAGTCTGGAATCTGTTGGAACTTACATACAGAACTATCTTTTCCGGAAATCTTTCTTTTATTTCTATTCCAATTGCCTGAGCCAGATGGGTCTTGCCCAATCCCGGCCCCGCATAAATAAACAACGGATTGAATGGGGTATGTCCTGGATTGCCGGATATGTTCAAACCGGCAGAACGTC
>JAAZDA010000170.1 GCA_012512995.1 Clostridiales bacterium
GGATACTCAATTACATTGATGATAGAGAATATCGACAGCAACAGTGAGAAAATATTCTTGACAAGGAACAACGTGGCACTGCGGCTGATATTGTTGATATTGCGCCTTCCCTCATAAACAATGTTCTGCATATGAGTAAAATCTGAATCAAGCAGCACTACCTGCGATGCCTGCATTGCAGCGTCTGACCCTGAGCCCATGGCTATGGAACAATCGGCTTCCTTCATGGCGAGAATATCGTTTACACCATCTCCCGTCATCGCGACTGTCCTGCCCTGGTTTTTGAGTGCCAATATGATTTTTTTCTTCTGCTCAGGACTCACACGTCCGAACACCGTATATTCCCTGACGGCACCCGAGAGCATTGCATCGCTTTCTATCTGTGAACAGTCGATATACTTGTCAGAGCCTGCTATCCCGACACTCGCAGCTATCTTTGAGACTGTTACCGGGTTATCTCCTGATATGACCTTTATCCTGACTCCCTGCCTTTTGAAATATGCAAAAGTCTTTTCAACGTTAGGCCTTATGCCATTCTTCATTGCAATGAACATGAACGGCTCAAAAGAGTCACCATTGGATTTCCCCGCAAAGACCAGCACTCTCTCCCCGCGCCTGGTGTAACGGTCAAGTATCTCCCTGTTGTCCGCAAGAGAAGTCTCATTCAGAATGAACTCAGGCGCTCCCAGACGATATACCATGTCATTTGCGGTGACTTCACTGTATTTATTTCTGGATGAAAACGGCTGACTGCTGACCACATTAAGATTTGCTGAAACACGGAACTTCTCCCTCAGCGCTGTCATCGTGATATTGTCATCACTGAGTGCCTCCAGATAAGCCCCAAGGATCCTTGAATAATTCTCCAGTTCAACCGGATTCTCAGATGTTGCCGGCAGCACACAATCCGTAATATACATTTCGTTATCAGTGATAGTTCCGGTCTTATCCACGCACAGCACATCAACTCTGGCGAGCGTCTCTATACTCTTCATGTCATGCAGCACTACATGATTCTGCGCAAGCCTTATCGTACTGAGAGCCAGAGCGACCGACACCAGCAGATACAACCCCTCCGGTATCATACCTATGACCGCCGCCACCATTGATACAACGCTCGTACTGAAACTGTTCAACTGTGTGAAATAGCTCTGGCAAAACAAGGTAATTCCCACAGGAATTATCAATATTCCCGCTATCATTATCAGCCTGTTTATTGAGCGGATCATCTCTGACTGCTCTCCGCTCTGCATTTGTTTTGCCTTGGCTGTCAGCTTTGCAACGTATGATTCATTGCCGACTCTTGTAAGCCTGGCAAAACAATCACCGGCCACGACAAAGCTTCCTGACCTCAGCTCATTCTGCCCTTCCTCAGGTGTTTTCTCGACCTCGTCGGACTCTCCTGTAAGAAGTGCTTCGTTCACCGATATCCTGCCGTCTGTAACAACAGCATCCGCCGGGATCTGATTGCCTGATCTGAGGCGTATAATGTCATCCCTTACAAGTTTCGTGACATCGATCCTGCTCTGCCTGCCATCCCTTAATACCGTCGATTGAAGCTGGCTTATAACATTCAGCTTGTCAAGTACATTCTTGGCGTTGATTCCCTGTATTATTCCAATAAGAGTGTTGAAAATTATGACCGGCAGAAATGTCAGGCTCGTATATGCGCCTGCCATGACCAATAGTATTGCCAATAACAGAAAAATTCCGTTGAAATAAGTAAAGACATTTTCTCTTACGATGTCCTTTACCGATTTTGCGGAATTATCTGTAACTTCATTTGTAAGGCCGCTGCGTCTGCGTTCATATACCTCGTCAGAAGTCAGCCCGTTTCTGTAATAATCCATGTTCATCGACATATAAGCCTAAACCACCCCATATCAATTATCACAATATCAGCTGCCGGACTCTTCACCGGCTTTGTCATTTATATAAGCCGAAAGTTCCTCGAGTGCCATTCCCCGCGAAGCCTTGCACAAATACGCAGTATCCTCACTGATAAGGCCCGTAAGTACCTTCTTTGCTTCATCTTTGTCAGCACACTTAACGACATCTTTCATCCCGTTCTTCACAGCTTCGTCAGCAATATATCCAGCCGCACGGCCTACAGTTACGAGCACATCTATCCGGAGTGATGCTGCAAAACATCCTATATCCCTATGGCATCTTTCTTCCTCTGTCCCGAGTTCGAACATGTCGCCGAGAACCGCGATCCTTCTCATATCCTTTGTGTTGGAAAGCGTAAGGAGCGCCGACTTCATCGACTGTGGGTTTGCGTTATATGTGTCGTTGTAGATAAGTATATTGCCCGGGCAATGCAGTACTTCCATACGCATTCTGGTCGGCACGCAGGCTTCTATACCGCGTGTGATTTCCTCATTTGTCTCGCCAAAATGAGCGCCTACGGCAGCTGCTGTCATTGCAGCATAAATCATGTGTCTGCCAGGCATCGGAACATTGACAGGGAAAGAGCCTCCCGGAGTCAGCGCATTGAACTTCACACACTCAGTGCTGCCATCATCGATATCGACAGCCCTGTAATCATTTTCATCAGATTCGCCTACCCAGGCAAAACTGAATCTTTTACCGATTCATTCGGGGCCGCCACTGCGGAGCTTTGAAAGATATTCGTCATCGCCATTCAGGACTGCATATCCACCATCATCAAGTCCGCCAAAGATCTCGCACTTGGCTTTGAATATGTTTTGCCTGCTGCCGAGTATGCCGATATGAGCATCGCCGATATTAGTGATCACTGCCACCTGCGGTTTCGCGATATTTACGAGATAGTCGATCTCTCCGGGGTGATTCATCCCCATCTCTACCACGGCTATCTGTGTGTCGCGGTCTATCGCAAATATGGTGCGCGGAAGCCCGATGTTATTGTTGAAGTTGCCTTCTGTCTTTACGACTTTGAATTTTTCCGAGAGGACAGATGCTATCATGTCCTTCGTCGTGGTCTTGCCGACACTGCCAGTCACTGCGACCACCGGAATATTGAACCTGCTGCGGTAAAAGGCCGCCAGAGCCCCGAGTGCCGCTATTGTATCATCGACCAACACATAGAATTTGCCCGGTTTAATGTCATCCGGCACCTTTGATATGACCGCACCGGCTGCTCCTGCATCCAGTGCTGCCCCGACGAACCTGTGTCCATCTGCCTTTTCTCCGGCAAATGCAAAGAAGACGTCGCCGTCTGAAACTTTCCGGTTGTCCGACTCCACTCCGCCTATGCAGATATCCATATCAGTACAGTCGCCTATCAGTTTTCCCTTTGTAGCGGCGAGCAACTCGCTCAGTTTTATTCTCTCCATGTCAGACCTGTCCTCATTTCACCTGTATGCGTTTCATCGCATCATCCACAATATACTGACAGACTTCCTCATATGTGATTCCTACCGCGGCTGCCTCCTGCGGCACAAGACTTGTCGGTGTCATCCCCGGCAGCGTATTTACTTCGAGGAAATAAACCTCATCATCATCAGTGACGATAAAATCACTGCGCGAATATGTGAGAAGTCCCAGGACATGGTGAACTGTAAGTGACATTTCTCCTATCTGCTCTTCAACTGCAGGCGTGCAGCGGCCAGGACATATTTCGTCCGTAGCTCCCGCCTGGTATTTGTTCTCGTAATCGTAGAAATTTGTTTTTGGCACTATTTCAACTGAAGGAAGTGCCCTTTCTCCCAGCACCCCGCAAGTGAACTCTCTGCCTGCAATGTACTGTTCTATCAGCACATCAGTACCGTACTCTGTGCAGTCGCGAATAGCCTTCTCGAGTTTTGACTGCTCCTTTATTATATAAACTCCCACGGATGATCCCCCGGTGGTTGTTTTGACAACACAGGGAACAGGATTCTCTTCAACCGCAATTTTTATGTCACTCTCCGATCTTATTGTATAAAAGTTCCATGCCGGTGTCTTCACACCCTCATTCATGACCATTTTCTTAGTAATTATCTTATCCATCGCCATTGCCGCGCCAAGATAATCAGATCCCGTATAAGGAATTCCCATTAGATCGAAAGTTGCCTGTACACGACCGTCTTCGCCGTTCATCCCATGAAGTGCAATGAAGACCACGTCCGCTTCGCGGCAGATATCCAGTACCCCGAGTCCGAAGAGCGATGGGCTCCTGTACTTTCTTGCCTTTCTCACAGCGACCAGGTCAGGAGCTTTTCCGTCAAAAACAACGGGTACAAGTTCAGGCAGATTCTCAAAAAGTTTTGACGGATGCGCCAAAACATCTTCCCCCATATCTTCGAGTCCATTGAACAGATCAACAAGTACTGCTTTATGTCCGCGCGACCTGAGTGCCGCGCATATTTTTGTCCCTGATGAAAATGAAATTTTTCTTTCAGTGCTAAGGCCACCGGCCAAAACTACTATATTCATTCCTGAACCTCCTTCGAAATATTTCTCAGCTGCTCCATATTCACGCCCGCTCTGTGTGCAACAGAGAGCGCACCTGCAAGGAGTTCCAGGTCACGTTCTGTTGCGATCTACGTATGAAACTTCTCTGCATAGCCTCTCGGCGGAATAAAAGTGAAGTCTGCGCCTCCATCTGTAAAGCCTTCAATTTCCGCGCGGTATCTGTCCCCATCGACTCTTCCGTACAGAATTGCCCCCGGATCATCCGTATCATCAGCGAATTCGTCGAAAAGCTGGTACGCTCCGTCCGCCAGACGCTTAAGTCCGGTGACATTCTCACAGACAAGAGCTGCAGATTTATCATTCATTTTTTCACTGCACAGCTTCACCACGTCCTTTATGTCGCTGCATCCGACTTCGGAAACTACGACTTCTCCCAATGGGGAAAGCGCCTCCAACAGAATTTTCTTCGTTTTCGCGCATTCGTCGCCCACAGGGACGCCGACTACGACAAAGCCTCTCTTTTTATATCTGTCATGTATAAAACGCTGTACCTCTGACATATTCCTGCTCTCCTGCGTCCGTTCCGAAGGAAGCTCGATCACAGCGGCAAGTGGAACAGTAAGCGGCATTATCACAAGTATTATTGATGGTATCAGCACTCGTGCCCACTCAAAAGGGACAGCAAAAGCAAGCGCTATTACACCGGCACTTATGAGATATGAGATTGCCAGCACATGTTTTGCCCGCCTGTCCCATATGATATCTCCGATTCCTGACTTCTTCCTCGGAAGATACAGAAGACTCACCGCTCCCAGATACACTATATCGGTGTATATTCCGAGGATAGTGTAATCGAGCAGAAAGCACGCTGCCGGCACGAACACAAATATCAGTGGTACCCACTGGAACTTTCCGTCCAGATAACTGATGTACGCTGTAAAATGCCAGTCGTGCTTCTGGAGCAGTCTCATGAAATGGAGACCGATTATGCAGATCGCCATGCAGAACAGCATCATCCGCAGGACATCCTGTGTTATTGTCAGTTCAAACTCCATATTCTATACCATTGCGGAGCGCCTTTGCTCCGGTCTTTCAATGTACGCGGTTATAATTAATGAGACAGCCGTCAAGTATGATCCTGCGCTCTTCATCAGTGAGATCACCGAGCGTGACCGTGAACGGCACCAGTGCCCCGTCCTTTACGGCAAAACACTTGATGTCCGTTATTTTGTTCTCAACAGCAGCGCGTATTCCCGGTATAAACAGGTAATCCAGATTACTGAACGGGAGGTCTCCCTGCTTTATTACAAAAGGAAGCATGCCCCAGTTTATGAGGTTGCTGCGATATCTCTTTGTGGCGTATTCATTTGCGATATTAGCCCAGCCACCCAGTACCTTCTGGCATGAGGCTGCCTGCTCTCTCGCTGAACCATCGCCGGGCTTTACTGCGAATATAGTAGAGCCTATGCCGATATTGTCATGGCTGACACCGGGATATGAGGCTTTTATCGTATGCATGACGTTTTTGAGCTCAGGTACCGCCTCCGCTCCACACTTTCCGGCAGTTATCGCATCCTCGGCCTTTTTCACTTCTTTGGCACGGCCTACATAAAGAGGATCTTTTCTTGAGAGCGTGAACTCTGCAAGTCCCAGAGGATTAGACCTGTATGAAGATGTTTCTCCCGAAGGAATCAGCTCGTCTGTGGTCGTGACAGGATCATGTATCTCTGACACCACCTTGAGGATCATGTTCTCGGGAAGAGGCTGCATCGCCGGCCAGTCCTTGATGTTGGGTCCGAGCTGCAGCTCTGTTTCAGGATCAGCTGCGCCATGAGAATCAAAGACCCTGTTCTCATATATTGTTTTGTCGAAATGATATTCATAAGTCGGTATATCCACGTCAATATCTGTCGCCGGTGTGAGGAATCCTTTATTGGCAGCTGTCGCGGCAATTGAGCGCGCATCCATGAGGGCGACTGATGCCACCTGGCCGTTCTGAGGTTTTGACCCCTCGCGGCTCGGGAAGTTCCTTGTGGAATGCCTGATTGAAAATGCATTGTTGGCCGGTGTGTCTCCTGCGCCAAAACATGGCCCACAGAAGCAGGTCTTCATAACAGCGCCGGCATCTATGAGTTTTGCCGCGCAGCCGTTCCTCAGAAGTTCCATATATATCGGCATTGAAGCAGGGTAACAGCTGAGTGTGAAGCTGCCACTGCCGATGCTTCCGCCGTCAAGGATCTCTGCCGCAGCGCACAGATTCTCAAAACCACCGCCTGCACATCCCGCGATTATTCCCTGATCTACAAGAAGCTTTCCATCAACGATCTTATCAGCTAGTGAATATTCCACCTCACTGCCGAACGACACCTTTGCCCTCTCTTCTGTCTCATGAAGGATATCGGCAAGATTTGCATTCACGTCATCAATAGTGTAAGCAAGAGACGGATGGAAAGGCATTGCTATCATTGGCCTTATTGCAGAAAGATCGACCTCCACAACACCATCATAGTAAGCCACCCTGCCCGGCGTCATCTTCCTGTATTTCTCACTTCTGCCGTGGATATCATACCATTTCTTTATATTGTCGTCTGTCTCCCAGATCGATGAAAGGCATGTCGTCTCGGTCGTCATTACATCGACGCCTATTCTGA
>JAAZDA010000171.1 GCA_012512995.1 Clostridiales bacterium
CGCAGAGAATCAGAAGACGTATAAGGATGACAACGTCAAAGATACGACTGATGTCAATAATTACACGGCAGATGATATTCAGGTCCTCGAAGGACTTGAGGCTGTAAGAAAACGTCCCGGTATGTATATAGGCACGACATCTTCGAGAGGTCTTCATCACCTTGTATATGAGATCGTCGATAACTCCGTAGATGAAGCACTCGCAGGTTTCTGCACGCATATTGAAGTCACGGTCCATCCTGATAATTCCATAACTGTAAAGGATGACGGCCGCGGTATTCCCGTGGGAATAAATCACAAAACAGGCAAGTCCGCACTCGAAGTTGTTTTCTCGATCCTTCATGCCGGCGGTAAGTTCGGCGGTGGCGGTTATAAGGTCTCCGGCGGTCTTCATGGTGTCGGCGCATCAGTTGTAAATGCTCTTTCCGTATGGCTCAAGGTTCAGGTCCGTGTCGAGGGACAAGTCTATGAAATGGCCTTTTCGCGCGGCAAGATCACAGAACCGGTACATATTATCGGAGAATGCGACAAGGACGATAACGGAACAACAGTTACTTTCCTCGCGGATCCGGAGATATTCCAGGAGACAAGAGAATACGATTATGATGTCCTCAAGCAGCGTCTTCGCGAGATGGCATTCCTCACAAAGTCTCTTCGCATTACACTGAGGGACGAGAGAAATGATGAGCACCATGAGCCCCGCGAGCAGTCATTCCACTATGACGGCGGCATCAAGGAGTTCGTCTCCTACCTCAACCGCAGCAAAACACCTGCTTACCCCGAGATCATGTATTTCGAGGGCACAAAAAACAACGTCTACGTTGAAGTCGCAATGCAGCATAACGACGGCTACAACGAGAGCGAATACAGTTTTGTAAATAACGTCAATACGCCTGAGGGCGGCATGCACATCATGGGATTCCATAATGCGCTGACAAAAACGTTCAATGACTACGCGAGGAAGAATAAAATAATCAAGGACAACGAGCAGAACCTTTCGGGTGATGATATCCGCGAGGGTCTGACCGCTATTATTTCGATAAAGATCGAGGATCCTCAGTTTGAGGGGCAGACAAAACAAAAGCTCGGGAACATCGAGGCAAGAGGCGCGACAGACAGCGTTGTTTCAGAACAACTGACATATTATCTCGAGCAGCACCCGGATGTGGCGAAGGCCATATGTGAGAAATCAGTCCTAGCTCAGAGGGCAAGAGAAGCTGCAAGAAGAGCCAGAGATCTCACGAGACGCAAATCAGCGCTTGATGGTCTAGCACTTCCCGGAAAACTTGCGGATTGTTCAGACAAAGATCCCAAGCACTGTGAAATATTCCTGGTCGAGGGAGATTCCGCCGGCGGCAGTGCAAAAACAGCAAGGAGCCGTGCAACGCAGGCTATTCTTCCGCTCCGCGGCAAGATCCTCAATGTCGAGAAGGCAAGGGAAGAGAGAATTTACGGTAACGAAGAAATAAAGGCGATGATCACAGCTTTCGGAACCGGCATCCACGAGGATTTCGATGTCTCGAAACTCCGCTACGACAAGATCATCATCATGACCGATGCCGATGTCGATGGCGCTCATATAGATACTCTCATGCTGACCTTCCTCTACAGGTTCATGCCTGAGCTTATAAGACAGGGACATGTTTTTCTTGCCATGCCTCCGCTCTACAAGCTGGAGAAGAACAAGAAGAGCTGGTACGCATACAGTGATGAGGAACTTACGAACATCCTCAATGAGGTGGGCCGTGATCAGAGCAATCGTATACAGCGTTACAAAGGACTCGGAGAAATGGATCCTGAGCAGCTCTGGGATACAACAATGAATCCTGAGACAAGAATTCTGAAGCGGGTGAATATTAACGATGAGAATGAATCTGAGATCGATCTCACATTCACGACTCTCATGGGAGACCAGGTAGAGCCCCGCCGGGAATTTATCGAAGAGAACGCGAAGTTTGTAGAGAATCTTGATGTCTGACAAATAACAGATCAGACAGATAGTCGATAATAATCCTGAGTTTTTAAGAAAGAGAAGTGTATGGACGACAAAATTTTTGACAAGATCCAGGAAGTAGATCTGCAGAAAACAATGAAAACTTCTTACATAGACTACGCGATGAGCGTCATTGCATCTCGTGCCCTCCCTGATGTAAGGGATGGCCTTAAGCCTGTGCAGAGAAGAATTCTGTACTCTATGGTAGAGCTCGGAAATACCCCCGACAAGCCGCACAGAAAATGCGCGCGTATCGTCGGTGATACGATGGGTAAATATCATCCGCACGGCGACAGTTCCATTTACGGAGCCCTCGTCTATATGGCTCAGCCATGGTCAATGCGTTACCGCCTGGTAGATGGTCATGTAAACTTCGGATCTGTCGATGGTGATGGCGCGGCTGCAATGAGATACACAGAAGCCAGACTCACCAAAATGTCGATGGAAATGATCGCTGATATCAACAAGGACACTGTTGATTTCGTGCCGAACTTTGATGAGACAGAGAAAGAGCCCAGCGTAATGCCGAGCCGTTTCCCGAACCTTCTCGTAAACGGAACTACAGGTATCGCCGTTGGTATGGCGACTAACATACCGCCTCACAACCTTCGCGAAGTCATCACGGCATGCGATAAAGTGATTGATAACAGGATAAATGAAGACCGTGAGACATCGATCGAAGAAATCCTTCCCATCATCAAGGGACCCGACTTCCCGACCGGCGGTATCATGATGGGCACCTCAGGTGCAGTTGAGGCGTATCGCACCGGCAGAGGCAAGATCCTCGTCCGTGCGGTCACAAGTATCGAGACTATGACGAACGGCAAGAGCCGTATCATCGTTTCGGAACTGCCCTATCTTGTAAACAAGGCGACGCTCATCCAGAAGATCGCAGAGCTTGTCAAAACAAAGCGCATCGATGGTATCACGGATCTGCGCGATGAGTCTGACCGCGAAGGTATGCGCATAGTCATAGAGCTCCGCCACGACGCCAACGCGAATGTTATTCTGAATCAGCTTTTCAAGCACACTCAGATGCAGGATACTTTCGGTGTCATTATGCTCGCTCTTGTAAATGGCGAACCCAAAGTCCTGACTCTCATGCAGATGCTGAAGTGCTATCTTGAGTATCAGGAAGAGGTAGTCACAAGAAGAACCAGTTATGATCTGAATAAAGCAAAGGAAAGAGATCACATATTGCAGGGTCTGCTTATAGCCCTCGACAATATCGATGAGGTAGTAAGCATTATAAGGAGCAGCGCGAATGTCCAGGAAGCCAAGAACTCCCTGATAACACGCTTCGGTCTCTCAGATGCACAGGCTCAGGCTATCGTGGATATGAGACTGCGCGCACTGACAGGACTCGAAAGAGACAAGATCGTCGCAGAGCACGAGGAACTCCTGAGGACAATAGAGAAGCTCACGGCAATACTTGGTGACAAGAAGCTCCTTCTCCAGGTGATCCGCAATGAGATGGGAGCAATTGCTGATAAATACGGAGATGACCGCAGGACAAAGATCGATATGGTCTCTGAGTCAGAAATCGAGAATGAGGATCTTATCCCTACAGAGAACGTAGTAGTGACGCGTTCCGTGCTCGGTTACATAAAGAGAATGTCTATTGATAATTTCCAGGTTCAGCACCGCGGCGGCCGCGGCATTAAGGGAATGACGACAATAGACAGCGATATGACGACTGATCTTCTGATGTGTTCGAGCAAGAGCTATCTCATGTTCTTCACAAATATGGGAAGAGCTTACAGGATGAAGACATGGCAGATACCGGAAGCCAGCAGGACAGCAAGAGGAACAGCAGCTATCAATCTCCTGCATCTGAATCCGGGAGAATCGATATCAGCTATCATCCCGCTTATCGATGCTGAGGAGGAAGGCAAGAACCTCTTCTTCGTCACAAAGAACGGAACAATCAAGAAGACACCTCTCACTGGATTCCGCAACATCAACAAGAACGGAATCATAGCGATCGATCTTCGCGATGATGACGAGCTTATAGAAGTCAAGCTCACTGACAAGGACAGTAAAATTTATATTGTCACAAAAGACGGAATGAGCATTTGTTTTGTCGAGACAGATTTAAGAGCGACAGGCCGCTCTTCGATGGGCGTGAGAGGAATCGCGCTCCGCGGGGGTGACAGTGTGGTAGGCATGCAGCTTGACACGCAGGGAGAATCGCTACTCGTCGTTTCCGAGAACGGTATGGGAAAGAGGTCCGCACTCAGCGAGTTCAGACATCAGAAGCGCGGCGGTTTCGGAACCAAGTGCTACAGAGTAACAGATAAGACAGGATGCCTTATGGGCGTCAAGGCAGTCACCGATGAAGATGAAATTATGATGATAACGACCGGAGGGGTCCTCATTCAGATACCTATGGATGAGCTGCATGACCTCGGCAGGATTACATCCGGCGTCAAACTTATAAGACTTGATGATGGGACGAAGGTCGCGCAGATCGCGAAGGTAAGGACCGGTCCTATCCCGGGAACTGAGGATGGTGGAGAGGCAGATAACGATGTTGAAGCAGATGCTGATCCTGACGAAGACCAGGAAAAGGGTGGCGACACAGAAAATGTTGAGGGGACAGATGAATCCGGAGACGGGGAACCGGAGGAATAAATAGGTGTTGCAGATTTTGAGACAACAGGGGAGATAGAACGATATGGATACATTAGATTTATTACGTAGCCTTGCTATAATCATTATTTTCGCAAAGTTCTTCGGGTTGCTGGCACGCAAGTGCAAGGCACCGCAGGTCGCGGGCGAGATCATTGCAGGTCTTATCATAGGACCGAGCCTTCTGAATCTTGTTCAGGACAGCGATGTTATTTCGGCACTGGCAGAGATCGGTGTCATAATACTGATGTTTAATGCAGGTCTCGGAACAGACCTGCGGAAGCTGATGAAGACGGGCGTAAAAGCCACGATCATCGCAACAGTGGGTGTTTTCGTACCGCTGATACTGGGAACGATTCTTTACATGTGTTTCTACGGCTTCGCTGCTGTGGGCTCTCAGGAGTTTTATAAGGCGCTTTTCATAGGCACCATAATGACCGCGACATCAGTGAGTATAACTGTCCAGGCGCTGAGGGAGCTCGGCAAGCTCAAGGGTCTTATCGGCACGACGATAGTGAGCGCGGCAATAATTGATGATGTTATCGGTATTCTTGTTCTGACTTTTGTAATAGGACTCAGCAGCAATCCGTCATCTTCGACTGCAAGCAGTGAGGGAATTGTCACTGAGGCAATCTCTTCTACCGGGATCAGCGACATATTGGGCGTTGCTATGTCGGTAGTGTTGTTCTTCATATTTGCTGTAGGTGTCGGCTTTATTACATACAAAATCTTTGAGAAAGTCGACCAGAGATACCGCCACACAAGAAGAATACCAATTGCCGGGCTGGCTCTTTGTTTTGCCATGTCATATATAGCTGAACGCGTATTCGGCGTAGC
>JAAZDA010000172.1 GCA_012512995.1 Clostridiales bacterium
AAGATTTTATGCTGGGACATGAATGTGCCGGAACAGTATCAGAAATCGGAGAGGGCGTGACAACGCTTAAGGTCGGGGACAGAGTGTGTCTGGAACCGGGGATCACATGCGGCAAGTGCGAGTTCTGCAAGTCGGGAAAATATAATCTCTGCCCTGATGTAGTCTTTCTTGCAACACCTCCGGTACAGGGCTGCAACGAAGAGTATATTGAGTTCCCTGCTGATATGTGCTTCAAGTTGCCGGACAATGTATCAACAAAAGAGGGCGCGCTCATAGAACCGCTGTCAGTCGGGTTCCATGCGGCAAACCAGGGGGATGTCCATGTAGGAGAGACGGTAGTCATTCTCGGCGCGGGAACTATTGGTCTGGTCACACTTCTTTCATGCAAGGCTCACGGGGCAGGCAGGATAATAGTTGCGGATCTCGTAGAGGCAAAACTCGCCAAGGCTAAGGAAATGGGTGCTGATATAGTCATAAACAGCGGCAAGTGCAATGCTGTTGAAGAGATAATGAAGGCGACGGATGGAATGGGCGGGGACAAAGTATTTGAGACGGCCGGTTCCCCGGTGACTATCGCACAGACACCTTTTGTGGTAAAACGCGGGGGAACAATTACTCTTGTCGGAATTTCGGCTAAAGAAGAGATCAACTATAACTTCGCGCAGATAATGGACAAAGAAGCCACGATAAAATCTGTATTCCGTTACAGAAACATTTATCCGAAGGCTATTGCGGCGGTATCGAAGGGCGCTATCAATGTGGGTCAGATAATAACTCATGAGTTTGATCTTGATCATATTCAGGAAGCGTATCAGGAAGCGGTAAGCAACAAGACCGACCTGGTGAAGGCAGTGATAAAAATCAAATAAAAATGGAGCAAAAGAGCTCCGCTATGGAGGAAATAATATGACCAGAACGATTTATGTTAACGGTGCTGCCAGGGAGCACGGTGACGGAAGTAAAGAGCACCCTTTCAGCAGAATACAGGATGCGGCAAATGTAGCAATGCCCGGAGAGGAAATACTTGTTTTGCCCGGTGTATACAGGGAAAATGTAAATCCCGTCAACGCAGGAAGACCGGACGCGAGGATAGAATACAGAGCGTCAGAGCAGGGCAAAGCTGTCATAACCGGCGCTGAACAGGTGAAAAACTGGGTCAACATAAAGGACAATGTGTGGCAGGCAAGGATACCAAATGGAGTGTTTGGCTCATATAACCCATATACGACTCTGGTCAGAGGTGACTGGTTCATCGCGACGTTCATTGCGCATACCGGAGAGGTCTATCTCAATGATAAAGCTATGTATGAAGTCACGGATTTAGAGAAGGTCTTAAATCCTGTGGAGGATAAGCTGACATGGGATCCGGCGTTCAGTCTGTATACATGGCTCACTGAGCAGGATGAAGAGGCAAATGAGACAGTGCTGACGGCAAACTTCCACGGAGCTGACCCCAACAGTGAAAATGTAGAGATCAATGTGCGTGAGAATTGTTTCTATCCTGTAAAGGAGGGGACAGGCTATATCACCCTTTCGGGATTTAAGGTAGATAAGGCGGCAACGCAGTGGGCACCGCCGACAGCATATCAGGAAGGCATGATAGGACCACACTGGAGCTAGGGATGGATCATTGAGGATTGTGAGGTCGCGAACTCAAAGTGCTCAGGAATCTCACTCGGAAAATACAGACAGCCAAATAATGATAACAAATGGCTGAGCTGGAAATATAAGGATGGGACACAGACAGAGAGGGACAATATCTGTCAGGCGCAGGTCGAAGGTTGGACGAAAGAGAACATCGGATCGCATATTGTCAGAAGATGCAATATTCACGATTGCGGACAGACCGGTATTGTCGGGCATCTCGGCGGAGTGTTCAGCCTTATTGAGAAGAACGAGATCCATCACATCAATAACAGACATAATCTTGCGGGAGCGGAGATCGGTGGAATAAAAATGCATGCTGCGATCGATGTAGTGATAAGAAAGAATCACATTCATCACTGCACAAGAGGATTGTGGCTTGACTGGCAGGCTCAGGGAACAAGAGTTACGCAGAATCTGTTCCATGACAATACTCTGCCGGATGATGTTGCTGTGACCGAGGATCATCTTTCCGCATGTGGTGAAGATATATTTGTGGAAGTATCACATGGTCCGACACTGATCGATAACAATGTGCTGCTGTCACAGATGTCACTCAAGTATGCGAGCCAGGGCCTTGCGTTCGTACATAACCTTGTCGCAGGATCATTTACAGCTGTGGGAATGGGAGTGAACAACGGCACGAAATCACTTGTTTCGCCGAGGTATACGCCTTACCACATGATCCACAGGACAGAAGTCGCCGGCTTTATGACGATACTTCATGGGGACGTGCGTTTTTACAATAACATCTTTGTTCAGCGCAAACACAGAGAAGGTTTTGACAATATATGCGCGAAGATCGCGCCGAATGCCGGCGGGTGGACGGATATGAACCTTCGAGTGGGAACAGTTCCTTATGAAGGTTATCCAACAGAGGATGAATGGAAATCTGAATTCGACGGATATTGCGGAATGGGATCGGAGCCGAGCGACAGATATTATAATCCGCTTCCTGTATGGACGGATGGAAATGTATATTTTGCTGGGGCAAAACACATCAGTAAGGAGAAAAACTATCAGGAAGATATAGAGCATCAGGTAAGCCTTAAGCTCATTGAAGAAGATGGGAAATACTATCTTGATACAGAGCTGTTCAAGTATTTGGAAGGCAGCAGACGCAGTATTATTTCAACTCCCATGATGGGCATGGCATTCGAACCGGAAGAACGCTTTGAAAATCCAGATGGCTCTGAAATAGTGATGGACAGAGATTACAACGATGACATACGTATGACATCACCAGAGGCCGGACCTTTTGAGAAAACGGACAGCAGGATAAGAGTCTGGTAAAAAAGTTATCGGACAATATGATTATTATCTGACGTGCATTTGTTTTGAGGTGTAAATCAACAGTAAAGAAGCCTGCAATCAAAACGGATGCACGTTTTATATTGTTGAGAACAGGTAAGAGAGCTTTTCTTAGTTGACTTGATCGACCTGAGTCACTAAACTTAGAGGAATAAATGTAAATACTTGATTTCTACGGAGGGTCAGACAAATGAAGAAGTATATTGCAGAGTGTATTGGCACGGCAGCATTCGCAGGCAATATGGCTCCTATCGCTTCACTTTGGGTGTTTATTGTAGGCCCGCTCGTCGGCGGCGCACTCGCGGCTGTTACATATAAGAGCCTTAAGAAGTGAATAAATAGTTATGTTGTATGGCAGGCATCCATCAGGCGTTACGTCAGGTATGGATAATAGAAATGCTGAGAAAAAACATAGCAGCAATGATGCTCCGGATGCATCCAGATACGGATGCGCCCGGAGTTTTTACACATGGGCATCGATTCCGGCGGACAAACAGACCGCTGGCATTGGCAAAGGAATTCAATATTGGAGGAAAACAAATGGTAAAGCATATTATTCTGTGGCAGCTTAAGGATGAATTATCTGATTCAGAGAAGGATACTGTTAAGAAAGAAATAAAAGAAGGACTTGAGGGACTTGTCGGAAAGGTGCCAGGACTTTTGGAGGGTCATGTGCAGACGACGCATCTTGATTCCTCAAATTGTGATCTGATGCTGAACTGCACGCTTGAGGACGAGGCTTCTCTCAAAGGTTATGCTGTCCATCCTGCTCACCTTGCAGTGGCAAACGGTAAAGTGCGTCCTTATACAAAATCGCGTATGTGCATCGACTATACTGTGGACTGATAGCAGCAACTTACAGTATGAACATATCAGGAAATTGTAATAATGAATAACGAGGTTGCTACATGATCCAGGATATTAATCCTGCAGTATTCAACAATGAGTTTTCAAGAAAACGTGAACCTGAAGCTGAAGACACTGTATTTGCTTTTGATTCTACATGCAAAAAGGTTCTGGCCAGGGTCGCAGAGAATGTTAAGGACGCTGGCACGGTGCACGCTCAATTCAACGGCAGCTGTGACAATAGTGTTGGCATC
>JAAZDA010000173.1 GCA_012512995.1 Clostridiales bacterium
AACAATCAACTGGGTAGTGTGACTACCCAGTTCACGTTTGTTGAGGTAAAACCATAAGAGGAATATAATGATTGAAACAAAACAGTTGATATTCAATGTTGCATTACTGAAGCTCCTTTTATCAGAGAAGACAGCAGACGCTGACACAGCAGTGCCATTCGCATTTTGCTGCGTAACATCGACAAATCGGAAAAGAAGAATATAAAGGTGGACACAATATGAAATCAAATGAAATGTGGCAAAGATATGCCGGAGATCACGCTGATCAAATAACCTATGAAGCCTGGGCTTTCTGCGGCGGAGGCAAAGTGGGAGACGAGCTGGCAGGATTGGTTTTGGCTGGTGTCAAAACAGCAACTACAAGCGCATATGTTTCATATCAGATAGAAGGTGAGCCTGTACCTGAAGAGGGCAGCTACAGCGTGGTCATGTATGATGACGGCGAGGCTGCCTGCGTCATAAGAACGACCAGGGTGTCGCTGGTTCCGTTTAACGAAGTTCCAGCCAGTCATGCATATCTGGAGGGAGAAGGAGACCGAAGTCTTTCTTACTGGAGGCGTGTTCACAGGGAGGCCTTCAAGCCTGAATATTTAGCTGCTGGAAAAGACTTTGACGAAAGAGACCTGTGTGTACTGGAGGAATTCGAGTTGGTATATCCGGTAGAAGATCATGCGGATAAATAGCCAGTGTGAGGGCATGATACTTCTGAAAGTACTCTTACCCTTTCTGACCAAACCAGATCGCCAGGTGCCATATCGTGGCGGCAATGGCAATTACAGTGGCAGAACGGTGCTGGGCAAGCCAACTCTTCTTCAGCTTTCTGCGCCAGATAAATGATCCTATGGCGATTATAAAAGCCAGAGTGGCGATGATTCCACTTACGAAAACCAATGTGGGAATCGTGTAGACACTGCCATCCTGCATTTTCATGTTTTGACCTGAGATCAATGTGGCAATTGTGTGATACACAGTGCGACCGGTATAATGTTTGGTGCGATCCGTCCAATAATTCCCAAAATATTATTAATCATAAAAACCTCCTTAGCATCCTTTCAATTGCTTGTTAATGTATAAAAAATGCGCCCGGTTATTTATGCAATAACCGGGCGCACCAGACATCTTCTCCGACTATCCTATTACGATAGGTTGTCCTCTGATGAGTGAATATTAAATTTGCTCAATTGCTGAACGCAGGCGCGATACATCGCCTGTAAAGGTCTTGCCCTTCCCTGGTGAGGGCGATGCTTTTGTTCTTGATATCAGAATAAAATGCATTATACTCAGGCTATTATTAAAATGCAATTGATAAGGTAGTGTTTTTCTGTGATTTTTCTGTGTCTTCTTAAAGCGGCATTTAACGTTGCAGTTATTTCCAAATTCGCAAAAAAATATAACGGTAAAATGATTTATGCGCATGAAAACAATACAGTACCTGCATAAATGTTATTTGGTTGGAGGCAACTTTGAAGTTTTTTAAACATGAGAAGTATCTTTCGAAAATGCGAGACTTTTATGACACAGGAATACATTGACAGATATCTATATATGATTTATACTCCTCACATAGACAAATATCTATGTGAGGAGATAAAAGATGAATACAATTGATGTCGCTTTGATATGCAAAGCACTGAGCGATTCAAATCGTCTGCAGATAATTGAACTGCTGTCTGATGGAGAAAAATGCGGATGTAAACTGCTTGAAAAGTTCAACATTACACAGCCTACCCTTTCTCATCATATGAAAATTCTGTGTGACTGTGGTCTGGTAAACAGCAGAAAAGAGGGTAAATGGATTCATTACTCCCTGAACTGTGAAACCTTAGGCGGGTTCAAGGACTATATTGGAAATTTATCCTGCTGTAAGAAGGGGAAAGAATGCAGGTGCATTTAATGTGGACTTTTGTGCAGAATCAGATCCTTGGCATGAAATGGCTGAATGCCCTTACAGGTAATCTGCTTTCAATGACAGGTCTTGATACAGAGACCAGAATTGGCGGAAGTGTTCAGTTCTTTCTTTACGATACGATCAAGATAACAATACTGTTGTGTTTTCTGATATTTCTTATCAGCTACATTCAGAGCTATTTCCCACCGGAACGCAGTAAGAAGATACTGGGGAATTTTCACGGTATATGGGCAAACTGTATTGGTGCTCTGCTTGGCACGGTAACGCCGTTCTGTTCATGCTCGTCTATTCCACTGTTCATAGGTTTTACCAGCGCGGGGCTTCCACTGGGCGTCACATTCTCTTTCCTTATTTCGTCGCCAATGGTAGACCTGGGTTCTCTGTTGCTGCTCGTAAGCATCTTCGGAGTAAAGGTCGCTGTCATCTATGTTGTTGTCGGACTCATTATTGCAGTCGCCGGTGGCACGATCATTGAACAACTACATATGGAACGATATGTTGAGGATTTTATTTATAAAGCGGGGAAAGTGGATATAGAATTGCCGGATCTCACACAGAAGGACAGATTCGTTTATGCAAAAGACCAGATGTTTTCTACTTTCAGGAAGGTATTTCCTTATATCCTGGTCGGCGTTGGTATCGGAGCTGTTATCCACAACTGGATTCCGGAAGAATGGGTCGAAGCAGTTCTCGGAGGCAATAATCCTTTTGGAGTCGTGCTTGCCACATTGATAGGGATACCTATGTACGCGGACATTTTCGGATCAATACCAATCGCGGAAGCGCTACTGTCCAAAGGAGCTTTGCTTGGAGTCGTACTATCATTCATGATGGCTGTGACTACATTATCACTGCCTTCCATGATCATGCTTCGCAAGGCAGTAAAGCCAAAACTCCTGGCATTGTTTGTTGTGATATGTACCGTAGGTATCATTGCGGTTGGATACTTTTTCAACGCGATCCAGCCATTCATAATATGATATAAGGGTCAAAAGTACATTCTGCGTTTCTGCTTGCAGAAAAAGCAGAATGTATTTGGGACCCGTCCCACACTCGGAAGTAGCGATTTGCGCAGTAAATCAGCGGATTCCGAGTGCGGGGAGAATTGCGAAAGTTTCGACATGAAGCACAGAATGCTTCATGTCAGGAAACGGAGCAATTCGTATACCATAGTTAATAATTGGGTTTTGACCCCAACATCATAATCTAAAGAAGAGAGGAAAAAAATATGACTATCAAGATACTCGGAGGCGGATGTTCTAAGTGTAAGGCACTTGAAGCTGCAACAAAGGAAGCCCTTGCCGGGCTCGGTGTGAATGCAGAGATTGAGCATGTGACAGATTTCAGTCAGATCGCAGCATATGGAGTAATGTCAACTCCGGCACTTGTTGTAGATGAGAAAGTCGTTTCGTATGGCAAGGGGCTCAAGCCCGATGAAATTGTGGCACTGCTTAAAACTTATTACTGTACCTGAATAGAATGCAGAGAGCCCCGGAACCATTGAAAGATCAATGGCTTCGGGGCTCCTGGTTTTTGCATAATTAACGTATATAACGGTTCGATTGGTCAATTACAGATCCAGGTCCTCGAAACGTTTTTGTGAGATCTTAAGCGACAGACCGGTGAGAAGGATAAAAACAAGCAATGCCGGAACGAGCAGGATCCATTGCATGGTTAGACCTTCACCGGAGATGGAATTGAAGCCTGCCATGCCGGGAAGATGATGAAGCGTCTCTCCGAATCCGACGATAATGAAGGCAGCGATACAGAAGAAGATGAATGGCTTCCCGTAATTATAGGCGGTCCTGAAGAATCCACCGAGAAAAATGTAATTGAACAGCGCAAAGATAAGGAGAGCAAGAGCAAGAAATGTGATATTTGCAGCCATCAGTGGATTGCTGACATAGGGCGTGGCATCCTTCAGAACTGTCATTCTCAGCACAGTCATCACGATCAGAAGGAGAAACGCAATTGATTCAAGAAAGAGCGCACATAGATATTTTGCCGTCACGACGTCTTTTTTCCGGATCGGAAGAAGGGCAGTATAGAGGATATCATCAGCCTCCCGGGCAAACTGGTAGGAATAGAACATCCCCATACAGATGAAGAAACAGCTGACAAGTATTGGATAGCCTGGAATCAGCGCCATGCAGGCGAACAGGATGAAAAACCAGGTGATAGGTGCGGTAGTCAGTTTTAATTCCTTATGCAGAAGCTGTTTCATGATGATTTCCCCTTTCCAGATGAACCATGATCTCTTCAAGACCAGGCTTTCGAATTGCCACTGCATCGAACGCGTTCTGGTCACAACTGCGGATCAGGTAGCTTGTTCCGTCTTTGGAACGGCATTCTCCAGCAAAGAGCTTCTGCTGTTCTTCGGTAAATGGCTCTGTGCTTTCAACGATCAGATAGTCATTCTCGAAATCTTTGAGCGTGGAAGAGAAAAGAATCTTCCCTTTTTGAATATAGGTGATATCATCCGCACACTTCTCAAGATCAGTGATGATATGAGTGGAGAACAGAATCGTGACCCCCTGACTTGCCAGATCCAGAAAGAGATCCAGAAGTTCATCTCTGGAGACGGGATCGAGACCGCTGGTCGGCTCATCCAGGATCAGCAACTCGGCATGATGCGACAAAGCAAGTGCAAGATTCAGTTTCACCTTCATTCCTTCAGATAACTCCTGCGGACATTTGGTGTCATCAAGCGCAAACTCTTTGAGGTAGAAAGCCCACTGAGAAGAATCCCAATCGTCATAAAAGAACTGGTGATTGCTGCGATTTCTCTGATTTTCTTCTTGCGATAGCACACAAGTGTTCCTGATGCATATCCGATCTTCTGTTTGATTGCCTTTTCGTTTTCGTTGGCATCTAGTGAAAAAAATGAGATTTCTCCGGAAGAGGGA
>JAAZDA010000174.1 GCA_012512995.1 Clostridiales bacterium
GACCCAGCTCCACCAGACACTGCCATAGAATAATGCATCACCGAGTGCATGCCCGAGCACGCCTATTATCGCACCTACAAGCGGCCCGAAGATAGCTGACAGGAATGCCAGGACAGCCATTCTTGGCTGAAGTGCTGTGTTCGGAATGCCGATGGGAATCTGAATCTCAGTGAGTACTACAAACAGTGCAGTACCAATACCAATTGCAACTACCTCTTTGATGCCAAATTTCTTGTTCATTTCTCCCTCCATGCCTGAGCTGTTTACGAAAGCTCACGCCCCTCATTTTGTTTGCGGATCATAGATCACGCAGTGATAATTGCGGGCCATGTCTGCTGATATACAGTATTCGCGTATGACCCAAACACTAATAGTATACCATGATATAAGGGATGGTTGGTATAGAATACGGCTACAATTTTAATTATTTGACCATAATTTGTTACGGTTCACAGGCAATGTTTACCCGCGAATTCGATAGTCTGCCCTGTTTCGCGGGTAAGCCGGTCGCATTTGTCTCTGCCGGGCTCGACTTCTTACCCGCGAATGTTGATGACTCTCGGGTTTCACAGGTAAAACGTTAATTCAAGCCATACAGTAGAACCTTTCAGGACATAAAAGCCTGTGAACCTGGCCATAATGTCAGACCAGGGGTCCGATGACCGCTTTCGCTGCCAGAACTGCCGCAAGCCCAAGCAATACACTGCAGATGATATAAACCGCAGCCGTCACTGTTGAGCCCTTTTGCAACAGTCCGAAAGTTTCGAGCGAGAATGTCGAGAAGGTCGTGAAACCACCGCAGATTCCGACTTTAAGGAACAAGACCATGCGGGGGTCTATATTTTTGCCTCCCTGCACAGAGAAAGCTATAAGACCTATAAGAAATGAACCTGTCACATTTATACAGAGAGTTTTGATGGGAAATTCAGTGCTCTCAGATACTGGGATCAGACCGATGAGATACCTGCACACAGAGCCAATAAACCCACCGATGCCAACAAAAAGACAATTGATCATAAGACCTCCCCTGTAACACATTGTTTACATTTTATTATCACCGCTCGAAACCATTTTAATATACAATGAATAAAGCCAGGGTTAAAGACCAAATTGCTTTTCATGCAAGCATGAAAAAGGAGAGAATAATTGATAATCATCCAGCTTGCCGGCGGACTCGGCAACCAGATGCAGCAGTATGCGTTATATAGAAAGATCCTGTCACTTGGAGCTGAGGCAAAACTTGACGCTTCATGGTTCGACTCGTCAGCACAAAGAAACGTCTATGCAAAGCGGGCTCTGGAACTTTCATATTTCAAAGAGCTTCCTATGGAGTTTTGTACAGCGGATGAAAAGAAAAGGCTGACCGGCGGAACCGGAATGGCAGCTAAGTTATCGAGAAAACTTGGCATCATCAATACAAAAGAATTCACTGAGACCGGGATGTATCATGATGATCTGCTCAGTAAAAAAGATTGTTATATAAAAGGCTATTTTGCCTGCGAGAAATACTATGCGGACATTCTGCCTGAATTGCGCAGATTATATGTTTTTCCAGAGGCAGTGGACAAAACGGCTGAAGAAAAGAATGAAGGATTTGCGTGTGAAGTTGCCTCTGACAAAGAAAACGGCGTGACATCCGTCAGCATTCATATAAGGCGTGGGGATTATCTTGATCCTGAAAATGCGGCTCTCCTCGGCGGGATATGCACTAAGGAATACTATGATGGTGCAGTCAGTGCAGTGAGGACTGCTATTGGAGCGGATCGAAAAGCAGTACGCCCGGTGCGGGGGAATGCAAATACGACTGATGATCAAAATGGAGCAAAACTCCATTTTTATATCTTTTCCGATGATGCGGAATATGCACAAAAACTGCATTTTGGCGAGCAAAATGAGCAGAATACGGTGGTATACTGGAACAACGGGCGAGATAGTCTGCTGGACATGAAGCTGATGAGCCTTTGCAGCGCGAATATAGTCGCAAATTCAACATTCAGTTTCTGGGGTGCAAGACTGAATTCTGACCCGGACAAAACAATGGTCAGGCCATCAATCCACAAGAACACGCAGGTCTGTGAGCCGGCTCTTATGCATGATCTCTGGCAAAACTGGATTCTTGTAGATCCAAAAGGCAGACAGGTATAGTGAGCTCTGCCGTGTCTGTGGTAAAATAGACATTCAGGTACTTCGGTGTTACTCTCAATA
>JAAZDA010000175.1 GCA_012512995.1 Clostridiales bacterium
GACATAACAGGCGCTTACGTTGCAGGCGTAATCCTCTGCTCGATAGATGACTCGGATTACATCGCACGCAAGATGGATATCAATTCATACATGTTGTTCGGGCCGATCTTCTTCTGCGCTATCGGGTTGCAGACGAACATAAAGGAAATGAACCTGGGTATTCTGTGGTTCTCGATAGCATTTGTGCTGGTGGCTCTGCTCGGCAAGATCATAGGCTGTGGAATGAGCGCGAAACTCCTGGGATTTACAGGGGAGGACAGTATCAAGATCGGAATCGGGATGATGACCAGAGGCGAGGTAGCACTGATCGTCGCACAGAAGGGGCTGCAGGTAGGTATGCTCAGTCCTGAATATTTCACATCAGTTATTCTGCTGATCGTAGTGAGCTCAATACTCACGCCGATAGCGCTTAAGTTGCTTTATGAGAGACACGGCGAGGCCGATTACACAGACTTCAAACACCCGGTGAAACCGGACGTGCTGTTGCAGGCGAAAGCTGCAGGAAAGTAAATCTGTCTATGAATTATGTAGTCCTTGATCTTGAGTGGAATCAGGGTGATGCGTCAAAAGAGGCGCAGAACCCTGAAATGCCATTCGAAGTTATAGAGATAGGTGCAGTGAAGCTCGACGCTGATATGAAGAATTGCGGAGAGTACTCCAGGAGAATCAAGCCGACCTGTTACAATACAATGCACTTTATTACGGCAAAACTTCTCCATATTCACAGAGCAGATCTGGAAAACGAAAGGTGTTTTCCGGAAGTCTTTGAGGATTTCAGAAAATGGTGCGGGGATGATTTTCTGTTCTGTACCTGGGGACCTCAGGATCTGACAGAGCTGCAGCGAAATATGCACTATCACGGAGTGAAGCCATTTTCGGATGGTCCTCTTCCATTCCTGGATGTTCAGAAGCTCTTCTCTCTGGCTTTCCAGAGCGGCAAGGACAGGAGTTCGCTCGAGTCCGCAGTTGACATGATGGCGATCACCAAGGACATTCCGTTTCACAGGGCGAGGGATGACGCTTATTACACGGGTGAGATCCTTGCACTGATTCCTGAGAAATTCCTGAGTAATGTATCATATGATTGCTTCTCTATTCCAAAAGATAAGAAACACGAAGTTCATATAGAGTTTAATGATTACGTGAAGTTCATATCACGTGGATTTTCGGACAAAAACAAAGCTCTGGAGGATCCTGAGGTCATTTCAACTGTCTGCTGTATCTGCGGGAAACCGCTGAGGCGCAAGGCTGTTTCGTGGTTCTCCCCTAATGGAAAGAATTATTACAGTGTCTCGATCTGTCCTGAGCACGGTAATATGAAAGCCAAAGTCAGACTGAAGAAAACCGATAATGGACTGACATATGTGGTAAAGACTGAGAAATTCATTTCAGAAAAGGATGTAAAAGATCTGAGGGAAAGAGCTGACAAGGCTGCCAGGAACGTAAAGAGGGCTGAGCAATATCAGAACCGTGGTAAGTGAAATAAATCAGCAATCCAGGAATCAGTTGTTATTATTTGAATGCGTTCCGTCATCCATGGAATCCATGCTGTGGAAGCGGCGATAGCCACCAATGCTGTCGGCCTGTTCATTTCTCTTCCAGCGTTTCTTGCGGATCCTCTGAGGTCTTGTGTAGTAGTCAATATATGAAATGATCATGATGACACAGGAAAGACAGACGAAGAATAAAGAAATGAATATCAGCAGCGAGCGGATGTCAATAAAGATAGTACCGGTATCGTTAGTCTTGATGAATCTGTGATAGAAAGCACGGATCTTGTTCTTCACAACTTTGAGGAACAGGGTCTTTTTATTATCTTCTTCTGTTGTGGTTCCTGAATCATCTGCAGAAACAGGAGCCCCGTTTTTTGTGAGCGTAAGGTCAGCAGTTCCTACGACGGTGTTTCCGTAGCTGTATGTCACAGTTCCGTTTCCAGAGTTGTCACTTGCGTATTCTATATTGCTGGTCAGATCAGATATTGAAGAACCGGCCGGAACAATAACGGTTCCGGTCTCTGAAAGCGAGAAGGTTTCAGTATTATTGCCAAATGGCGATTTCCCGTTTGAGAGAAAGGGTTTGTCATAAAAGTTCACAGATGAATCTTTGCCGGCAACATCTGTGCAGGAAAAATTGTTGAATCCATAATCGAAGAGATTGACAGTATCTGTGAACTGGTAGGGCGATTCCTCTTTGAGTACTGCACAGATGAGTGTCATACCGTTTCTTTCAGCTGCTGTCACTAATGTTTCTCTGGCAAGGCTCGTGTAACCTGTCTTGCCGCCAAGAACACCGTCGCAGGGTGTTTCACCCGTTATCAGCTGGTGCTTGTTTGTGAGATAGAAATCGTCCGGCTGCGTGGCTGTAGCAGTGAAGTGATACGAAGGAGTATTGCCTATGCGTGCAAGGGTGTCGTTTTCGAAAAAGGCTTTTGCAATGAGACACAGATCGTGTGCTGTCGTGTAGTGGTTGTCGTCATGAAGACCGTTCGTGGTCACAAAATGAGTGTTTGTGCAGCCAAGTTCGACAGCTCTTTCATTCATCAGATCCACAAAAGCGTCTATGCTGCCACTGACTTTCTCCGCTACAGCGTTTGCGACTTCATTGGCAGATCCGACCATGATCCCATACAAAGCCTGCTCGACAGTGATTGTTTCGCCGACATCCATTCCGATATTGGAAGCGCCCTCTCCGACCGGCGCCAGTGCGGCCTCGGACATGGTGACAGTATCTGTGAGATCGAGCTTTTCTGCTGCGATAAGGCAGGTCATGAGCTTGGTGGTGCTCGCCGGATAAAGGGCCTCATCCATATTCTTGTTATAGAGAATGACACCTGTCTCGGCATTCATGAGGCAGGCGCCTTCAGCTCCGATCGCCGGGCCTTGCGGCCACATTGAGTCTTCATTGCTCTGTATTGATTCAGATTTGCGAGCCTCGGCCTCAGCATTGTAGTCTTCTGTTCCATCGGCAGAAAGAATAGTCTCGCCTTCAGCGACAGCTGAACTCTTCGCGGCGGAAGCACTCTCTTCTACATCAGCCATTACAGGGTGCATTGAAGAACTGAGCGCAAAAAACACGGAAAATAGAACAGCAAACAAAAACGTCGGCTTCACTTTTCTGTACGAAGGCTGACGTTTCTGTCTGATAGTATCTGCTGTTGTAAATAATCTTCCAGAAATCATTCGATCGCTTTTTGTATCTTCTCAATAAGTGTATTCTTGGAAACACTTCCGATCGAGGTGCCGACGATTTCGCCATTCTTGAAAATGATGAATGTAGGGATCGACATTACTCCGTACTTGCCGGCAAGATCAGGATTATCATCCACATTGACCTGGCCTACCTTGAGTTTGCCCGTATATTCAGTAGCAAGCTGTTCCACAATAGGTGCCATCATCTTACAGGGACCACACCAGTCCGCAAAGAAATCTACAAGAACCGGAATATCACTTTTTAAAACCTCTTCATCAAAATCGGACGAACTGAGACGCATCATTTATTTCCTCCTTAATTATACAGTTCCGGGAAGTGACCGACTGGCGGAACAATTCCTGCGGATTTCCCTCATTATATCATGTCATTGTCAGGAGTGCATCCCGGTAATTATTAAATTAGTGTAACCTGAGCGCCGCTACGCTCTATTACACATTTACATATTGCGTTGCCCTTGCCGGAAAAACGCTTCTCGTACTCGGTCATTACATTTCCCGCATTCATCGCGGGATCGTTATGAAGGTCATAAGTGATCTGCAGTATCTGATAGCCGCCGGGTACAATTTCGTCCACGGCAAAATCAAACAGTTCGCGGTTATCTGTTTTGAATTCTATATGGCCGTCTGCGCCAAGAAAGTTTGAATAGAGCCTCAGGAATTCCTTGCAGGGGAGCCTGCGTGTCTGCTGCGATTTCTTGGGCCAGGGGTCGGAAAAGTTGAGATAAATGAGATCGACCTCGTCTTTCGCAAAAACATCCTCAAGGAGTTCGGCCTCATATCGGAGGTAAACGAGGTTCGTAAGCTGTGCCTCTTCCTGCTTCTGGACAGCACGGAGCAGAACGCTCGAATACTTCTCTATGCCGATGAAGTTGACATCAGGATTCTCCTGCGCCATCTGGACGATAAAACAACCCTTGCCGGTGCCGATTTCTATCCTCAGTGGATTATCATTTTTGAAATATTCTCTCCAGTGGCCCTTCCACTCCTCGGGCGTGTCAATGACATAACTGCTCTCTTTAAGATGCTCCCGCGCGCCGGGAATGTTGCGCAAACGCATACTATAAACCTCGTCTTTCAATATTTTGCTGCAAATATTATACTATGATATTAAGGTTTACAGTAATCTTTGAACTGTAATGATACGTCGAGGAGAAAATACTGCATTGAAAATTACTAAACAGGTTCCTCTGATAATAGGATTTACTCTGATATTCGCGATAGGCGCTGTGGGATGCGGCAAAACAAGTGTTCCCGCGACTGAAGCGGTGGTCTCATGGGCCCTGGTAGATGGAGAAACGACGGAGATCCCTGAGTTTTCTGCCTCTGACGGCGGCGAGATCACATCAGAGATGGAGCGGCTCAACAAAGAGACAAAGGTCGTAAAGGATTTTTACGAAGAAACAAAATCGAATGGGACAAAAGCTACCATCAAAACAAGTGTTACAGATAACGGCAGGTTCATCACAACAGACACAGTCTATTCAAGACCTGCACTTGAAACTGACGATGGTTTCAATGCGGCGGGAAATAATGAGAATATTATGACGCTTGTTTATGATTACAAAAATGACAGAGCTGTCATGTGCAAAGATGCGCTGGAGATACTGGGGATAGCGGGCGATCAACTGAGCATTGATGTAAACAATGCGTATGTGAATGCAGGATTTCATGGAACGATCACTTATACTGACATGCAGGGGTTTGTGCCGGCGGTCTCAGAAAATGACGGCACCTCCGCTGGAAGCAGTGATAAAAAGGAAATAGATACGGATGTTTCGATCGAAGCCGTATATATGAAGTTGCGGATCAAAGAGGATGATACTGAAATGGAACAGTTCTTCCGATATGATCCGTCTGACATGACGATTGAGAAGATCGATCCGGAAAGCGTTATTGTGTATGGCATAGAGTAATGTTGCCTGAATTATTTGTGCAGTGATATTTTGCGCAGCACGCTTTGACATAGTTCAATCAGCACATATACAGCCATGATTACCGCAAACACAGTCGCAGCGTAGGCGAAGCGCCAGCCGGGCGTGCCGAGTGCGTAGTAATATGTTTCGAGGATAGAACCACTGACAGGCCATATGATAAAGAAATAATTGCACTTGAATATTACGTCAAAGAGCGCAATAAACGGTGTGATCACAGCGATATACAGGATCGGCATCCACATATGGCAAAGTCTGGGCGTAAAGCGGCGGTCAATGAGGAGCATGATCGGGAAAGTAATTGCCAGCATGTGCCAGACAAAACTGTGGATGCTCATAAAATTCATGAGCGGGTAGAAATACCAGTCGGGAGTTATGAGCGCCGATAGTGCGCCGGGCATGAGTGCTACAAAATCGACCTCACCGAGGAAGGCGCAGAATTTGTTTTGACGTGGAAGAAATGCGATGATCAGGTCGGTGTAGATGGCAAAACTGCAGAAGTGCAGCGGCAGGTAACCGACCGACATGTGACCGGTTGCGGCAAGGGTTGATATTTTGATGAATTCCATGGCTGCAAGCATAATGGCGATAACTTTGAGAATCAGCGTGCGACGTCCTTCATCAGACCTTGAGAAGAAATAGCACAATAAGACAATAACGGCGGCAATAAGCGCCAGCACGCAGAAGTGTTCAATTGAGAAAAGGCCAAAACCTGTCCCATCCGGGATCTCGTCTTCCACACAAAAGAAATAATCAACCATGATTACGTTCACCTGATTCAGATGTTTTTTTTATCTGGCATCATTATATAGCAATTGTTGGCAAAAATGTTCCGGGCATGCAGGCTGAATCAGGGCGGACAAAGCTATCCACGGGCGACGACGGAAGCGTTTTCTGATTGACGACAACGCAGTATCGTGCTAAAGTCTATAACAAGTTTAACTATTTTTGGTGTTTGTAAGTTGCTCAATTTGTTATATTATTGAATGAAGCAGCGCCGGGTAGCGATACTCGGCTTTTTTTGGTTACAAATGACACATTATTATATTGATCAGGAGAGCACACCTTGGGAAAATATGTAGTTAAGAGATTGATACTGTCGGTAGTCACCCTGTTTCTTGTCTGTTTCATCACGTTCTTTGCGATGAATGCAATCCCGGGCGGCCCGTTTAATTCTGAGAAGGCAAAGTCCAAAGCAATAGTTGCCGTTCTTAATGAAAGGTATGGCCTGGACAAGCCTGTCGGAGTGCAGTTCATCAATTATATGAAGGATGTTCTTCATGGCGATTTCGGCGTATCACTCAAGACCGGCCGTGATATTGCAGAAACTATCAAAATTCGTTTTGCCGTATCGGCACAACTGGGTATCTTCGCTATTCTTCTGGCACTTGCTGTGGGAATTGTACTTGGAGCCGTAGCGGCTCTTAACCGGAACAAGTGGCCCGATCATATAATAATCTTCTTTGTCACGTTATTTACGGCCATGCCGAGTTTTGTCATGGCCTCGTTCCTTCTGTTGATATTCTGTATTCAATTACAGATCATTCCTGTATGGAGCACGACCAGCCGAAATTATCTCCTGCCGGTCATCGCCCTGTCTCTGTCACCTATGGCGTACATTACAAGGCTTACAAAGACATCAATGCTTGATGTCCTGGGTCAGGATTACATCCGTACAGCCAAGGCCAAGGGTGTCAGCCCCAAAAAGATCCTCTTCGTTCACGCACTTCGCAATTCTATGATCCCTGTCATAACATACGTAGGTCCGCTGACGGCTTCCATACTTACCGGATCCCTTGTAGTTGAGAACATTTTCACTATAGGCGGTCTTGGATCTCAGTTCGTGGAATCAATTACAAACCGTGACTATACAATGATAATGGGCGTTACGATCTTCCTTGCCTTCATAATGATAACAATGAATTTCCTGAGCGACCTTTTGTATAAGGTGGTAGATCCACGAATCAAGCTGGAATGATCGGGCATGAAATCAGTGTAGTCGCTGAGTGCCGGATTTTATAAGCCGGAACTGGGCAGCTTTGAATCACGGCAAAACAAATGCAGCATGGAGAAAAAATAAAACGATGGCAGAAAATTATGATATTCCGGTTCCGAAGAAGAGTTTCCTGAGTCTTCAGGTCGACCCGAAGATGTTTGAAAAAGCTACGGATGATGAGAAGAGACAACAGGATGTAATGGCGGAGTCCACGACATTCTTCAAAGACGGCATGAGACGTCTTATGAAAAATCCGCTCGCAGTCATGAGTATGATCATCCTGGCGGTGGTAATTCTGATCCTTATCTTTGCGCCCATAGTAGTACCTTATGACTATGATGAGATCATCACGGTTGAAGGCGTGCGTGATAAGGGTGCAGCCAATCTCGCACCGTTTGAGTATTCAGTGAAAGAACAGTCTTATATGGAGCAATACGGCGTAAGCATTTTCCCGCACATCTTTGGGACAGATGAGCTTTGCCGCGATTATTTCATACGTGTTGTCTATGGTACAAGAGTTTCTCTTATGGTCGGTGTTTTCGCCAGCATAATGGTTCTCATAATAGGAACGATCTACGGCGCAATATCAGGTTATATGGGCGGTAAGGTCGACATGGTAATGATGAGGATCGTCGATATAATTTATTCCCTGCCGGATCTGCTGATAATAATTCTGTTGTCGGTGGTATTCAAGGAAACGCTGGATTTTTCAAAGGTTCCTATAATAGGAAAACTCGGTACCAACATGGTCTCGATGTTCATAGTGTTCGGTCTTCTTTACTGGGTCAGCATGGCGAGACTTGTAAGAGGCGAGATCCTGGGAATAAAGCAGAATGAGTATGTTCTGGCAGCCAAGTCAATGGGTGCTTCGAGCGCAAGAATAATAAGGAAGCACATACTTCCTAACTGTCTTTCAGTCATCATAATCATGACTGCGCAGGAAATACCTACGGCAATCTTCACAGAGTCGTACCTGTCCTTCCTGGGACTGGGCGTTGCTCTTCCGATGCCGTCACTCGGTTCTCTGGCTAACGCAGCCCGTTCGGGTATGCAGTCAACTCCGTGGAAACTTGTTTTCCCTGCTGTTGCTATCATACTTGTAGTTCTTGCATTCAACCTCATCGGTGATGCCATGAGAGATGCATTTGATCCAAAGCTTAAACAGTGATCCCGGAAAGGATAGAATTGCCATGGCAATTACTGATACAGATGTAAACAGCAAGATCCAGGAAGAAAAAGTTGAAGAAAAGGTGAGGGAAAACGAGGAGCAGGCTATTCTCCGCGTTGAGAATCTTCATACCTCATTTTTTACGGATTCAGGCGAAGTCAGGGCGGTAAACGGTGTTTCGTTCAATCTGCCAAAGGGAAAAGTCCTCGGTGTTGTCGGAGAATCAGGTTCCGGCAAGTCAGTTACCGCATATTCGATAATGCAGATCCTGGCAGACACAGGCAGGGTCGTCGAAGGAAAGATCCTTTATAAAGGTGAGAACATCCTCGATTATTCCGAGAAGAAAATGAATTCATTCCGCGGGGAGAAGTGCTCTATTATTTTCCAGGATCCCATGACTTCTCTCAATCCGACATTCACTATTGGATGGCAGCTCAGAGAGGCAATACAGCTCCACACAGATTATAAGACAAAGGAAGAAGCGAACAAAAGAGCGGTAGAGCTCCTCAAGATGGTGGGTATCACAGAGCCGGAACGTCGTATGAAACAATACCCGTTCGAGTACTCAGGCGGCATGAGGCAGCGTGTAATGATAGCGATGGCGCTCGCATGTGAGCCGGATATTCTTATTGCTGATGAGCAGACAACGGCACTTGATGTCACGATCCAGGCGCAGATCCTCGAGCTTATGAAGGAACTTCAGAAAGAAATGGGAATGGCCATTATTCTGGTCACCCATGATCTCGGAGTTATTGCTTCGATGTGTGACGAGATCATTGTCATGTACGGTGGACGGGTATGTGAAAGAGGTACAGCGGATGATATTTTCTATCGTCCCTGTCATGAATATACAAAGGGTCTGCTACGTTCGATTCCCGATGTTAAGAATATGAAAGAGAAGCTGGTTCCCATAGGCGGCTCTCCCATCAACATGTTATCACTTCCGAAGGGCTGCGCTTTCTGTCCGAGATGTGAGAAAGCCCTCAAGGTTTGCCTCGAAAATGCACCTGATGAGATGGAAATGCCGGATGGTCATTACGCTTCATGCTGGCTGAACGTAAAAAAAGAATATGAAGAAGAAATAAACGCCGAAAATCAGAAAACGGCTGGAAAGGAGCACGCGTGATGGCAGAGGAAATCAGGAACGACGCGCCCCTTGTGGAGGTTCGTGATCTTAAACAGTATTTCGATGTGAGGACGGGTGCATTTAAGAGCAAACCACTCAAGGCTGTAGACGGTGTTTCTTTCGATATCAACAGGGGTGAAACGCTGGGACTGGTCGGAGAATCCGGCTGTGGCAAAACAACTGTGGGCCGCGCACTTCTTCATCTTTACAAACCAACAGGAGGCACTTTCAAATTTGATGGTCAGCTTGTGACTGATAAGAATATAGGATCTATGAGAAGACAGATGCAGATGGTTTTCCAGGATCCGTATTCATCATTGAATCCCAGAATGACAGTCGAGGATATCATCGGAGAGCCGCTGGATATTCATCACCTGTATAAATCAAGATCTGAGCGCCATGATAATATAATGGCTCTGATGCAGATAGTAGAGCTCAATGCTGAACACGAAACAAGATATGCTCATGAGTTTTCAGGCGGACAGAGACAGAGAATAGGAATCGCAAGAGCTCTGGCAGTTAATCCCAAGTTCATCGTTTGTGATGAGCCTGTATCAGCACTTGATGTTTCTATTCAGGCTCAGGTAATAAACATGTTCGAGGATCTGCAGGCTATCCTGGGTGTAACTTATCTTTTCATAGCACATGATCTTCTCGTGGTACATCATATATCAAAGAGAATTGCGGTCATGTACCTTGGAAAACTTGTAGAGATCGCGGATGCGGATGAGCTTAATTCAGATCCTGTTCATCCATACACGCAGTCACTTCTGTCAGCGGTTCCGATACCGGATCCGAAGACAGCACGCGCAGCTAAGAGAATTATACTGCAGGGTGATGTTCCGTCACCGCTCAATATGCCATCAGGCTGTCCTTTCAGGACAAGATGTCGTTTTGCTACAGATCAGTGCGCAGTTGAAATGCCTGAACTTAAGGACAGAGGCTCGGGACACATGGTTGCATGTTGGAATAAATAGGCTATAATGTCAGATTGCAGCAGGACAATAGCACTGATATTATGGCAGAAATGATTCCTGTTGCAGATTAAAAAAGGTGTAAATGCCGGATCTCAATAGAGATGGTCTGGTTTGACACATATAGTTTTATCAAAAAGGAGGATATAGTTTATGAAAAAGAAATTACTGGCTCTTGTGCTTACAGGAGCAATGACTGCAGGTATGCTTGCAGGCTGCGGCGATGCATCAAGTGCACCGGCAGCAGATTCAACTGCAGCAGCGGCAGCTGCAGAGACATCTGATGCTGCAGCAACAACAGGGGACGCAGCAGCGACTTCTGACTGGGCGACTGCGATTAAATTTACCGCATCTTCAGCGAATTCAGCAGCACCTGACTGGAGTTCTTATGACAGCCTCATC